>JADJEI010000013.1:600000-900000 GCA_016709155.1 Ignavibacteriales bacterium
AATTTGATTCCAGTCCTGATTGCCGACTGAAGACTGAGGACTGCCGACTTGTTTTCTTTCTATTTCAAACCCGCTGTTATTCGTCTCCGTTGCTGTTTGCCAGTTAAGCGAAACGGAGTTTAGCTCTGCTGTTGCTGTGAAGAATGTTAGTTCGACTGGGACTATATGTTCAACAATATGAATTGGAGTATTTTCACTAAAATTCCATTTGTCAAATGAATTAGGAATTCCATCATCATTCACACTGTTACCAACTGCATAAAGTGTATCGAATCCTAAAGTGATGGGGGCGGTATAGCTGAACCCAATAGACTGTATCGTTGCTAAAAGCTTTTGGCTGAGTATGAGTTAATTCATTATTCAAAATCCAGACTGAACCATCAACAGGTGCAAGGTATCCAAACATTGCGGCAACATCGAAGCCGCCTTCTACGGCAGCGCCGCCGGAAATATAAATTCTAAAAATTTCACTTTGCCCGGCTTCAATTGAATCGGGACCTTCAAACCAAACGCTAACAGTTGGTTCGGGAGAAAAATTATGGCAAGCACAACCTGCACCGCCGGTTAACTTTGTAACCCCGGTTATGCCCGTTGGATATGGAGCGCCTCCTATTATTAGAAGGGAAAAAAAGATAACGATCAGTAAAATATTTATTTTCATTTAACTCCTTTGAAAAAAAAAGAGGGAAGCAATGTGCATCCTCAATAATGAATTATTTTTTCAACTTAAAATTATTTTAGCAATGTCATTTTTCTTGAAGCAGAATAAACACTGCCGTTTATTCCAGTTGCTTCCAAAAGATAAACATAAATTCCGCTCGAAAGATTTTCGGTTTTAAAGTTTACTTCATTTATTCCAGCAGAAAATCTGCATTAGTAATTTCAGAAACAATTTGCCCCCAAAGATTATAGACAAGAAATTTTTTCTCTGCTTTTTTCGGGTAAAGTAAATTTAATTGAAGTGTTAGGATTAAACGGATTCGGGAAATTCTGTGCAAGCTCAAAGATACTTGGAACTCCAGCATCAACTTCAACTACATCAGAATACTCAAACTTGCCGTCAAAATCTATCTGACGAAGTCTAAAATATTGTTTACCTGTAAAGGATTTTTCAATCGAATATGAATACGAATGAACTTCGGTTGAAGTTCCAAATCCGGGCACATAACCGATCTTAGTGAACTCAACACCATCATTGCTTTGTTCAATTTCAAAACCTTGATTATTAACTTCTGTAGCAGTTGTCCAATTCAAATTAATATTATCATTAATTACAGAAGCCGAGAATGAACTTAGCTCAACCGGAATGAATGAAGGTGAAAATAATTTGTGTACAGTCCATCACCCTGAGCAGCGAAAACAGTAGAAGTATCCGCAATGTAAAATCTGGTAATTACCAAAACTAATGGAGGTGATGTCCAGCTCTGTCCAAAGTTAGTTGATTTCAAAAAGCCGCCGCCGCCGGACCATTTAGTAGCCCAGGCTATACCCGAACCACTTAAATCAACAGCGATTGTTGGAATTTCGCCGGAAGTATTAAAAACACTTGTCCACGTCAAACCGTAATCAGTGCTGCGAAAAATTCCCGTACCGTTGTCACCGAGTAGAATAATACTTGTGTCAGGAAACACTTCAATATCGCAGGGGGTGGAAGTTCCAACAGATGTTGAGATAGTTGTCCATGTTGTCCCAAAGTCAGTTGAGCGAATAAAATTGCTGTTGCTCATTGTGTAAATAGTGTCGGGATGTGTTGGATCCGGGTGTCATAGGAATACCAAAGAAGGAAAAACTTAAACCATCAAGAACGATATTCCAGCTTGCACCGTAATCAGTGGTTTTAAGAATTTTATCACTTGGAAGCCTCAATAGCGACAAGCATTGTCCCGGGAATTCGATCATTCAAAATAATGTTTTTAATTTCTGTTGCGCCAGAGACGTTTATTCCCATCTGAGTAAATGTTTCTCCGCGATCGGTACTTTGCTAAATTTTATTGTCAGATCCAAAATAGACGTTATTGAAATTAGCTGATTCAACATCAATTGGTCCGCCGAGGGCTAGTGCCTGATCGCTTAAGCTGCCAGGTGTAAGGCTGGGAAAAACTATTGCTGAGGTGAGCAATACAAACACACAAAGTAAAAAAGCTTTTCATTAAGACATTCCTTTTAAATTATGAGGATTTAATAAATGATGATTAGATATTGGGTTTAACATAATTATTTATTGGTTAAATGAAAAATAATATGAAGCGTTAAATAAATTTTATCTGTTTCAAATTTTAAAATATTGATAGACAAGAAAATTGCTTTAAATGAATTTGGTTTGATAAAAGAAAAATCTCTAAGTTTATTTCAAAAAAAAATATTATTTACTAATCTATCAGGCTATGAATCTTCACATACTCGTTTTTGCTGCGCATCCCGATGATGCTGAACTCTCAATGGGCGGAACCATCGCTAAACTAACTTCTTCGAATCTTAAAGTTGGAATAATTGATTTAACAAGGGGGGAGCTTGGTGCATGGGGACCGCCGAAACCCGCCAAAGAGAAGCTTTTCAGGCTGCCATCGTTCTTAAATCCGCCTTAAGAGAAAACCTTTTAATGCCCGATGGAAATATTCAGCGCAATAAAGAAAATTTAATGAAAGTAATAATGGCAATCAGAAAATTTAAACCAAAATTATTTTCGCTCCTTACTTCAACGACCGGCATCCTGATCATATTGATGCAAGTAAACTTATTAAAGGAAGCTATGTTTGCCTCCGGCTTAGCGAAGATTAAAACCTTTGATAGAGAAGTTCCGCAGAAGTCTTCAGACCTTCAAAATTATTTTATTATATGCAGACTTATACTTTCGACCCGAGTTTTATTGTTGATGTTAGTTCAACTTTTGAAACTAAGATGAAAGCCGTTAAATGCTATTCAACACAATTTCACGATGCGAAAAGTAAAGAGCCCGAAACATTTATTAGCAAACCTGAATTTTTAGATTATGTAGAAGCGAGGGAAAGTTTATGGATTTCAAATCGGCAAGCATTACGGCGAACCGTTCTTTTGTGAAGAAAAAATTGAATTGGACTTAATAAATTTATTGCGCTGACGGAAGTACAATAATTATTTCTGTTCTTTCTCCATAAATACTATTTATTAAAAATTGACCACCGTACATTTCGGTTAGCTTTTTCGAAATGATCAACCCCAACCCCGCCCCTTGCTGTTCATAGTTGTCTCTTTCAAATTGAATATATGCACCCATTTGCGAAATTTGCTCTGCGGTAAATCCTCTCCCTTTATCCGAAATTATAAGGTAATACTTATTGTTATCATTATAACCTTTCAAAACAACCGGACTGCCGGCTAATGAAAATTTAGAAGCATTATCAGCTATTTCTTCGATGATTAGCGAGAGATCATTCGGCGAAATAGCCACATTTGATTTTTCCAAGTTCATTGAAATATCTGATGCACGGTTATACTGTTCAGCAATTTTTTCAACAATGCTTTTGATTAAAGATATGCTAAGAGGAACGAAAGGAGAATTTAATTTGCCGGAATCTTTTGATAGTATTTCGAGTTTTGTGTAGGTGATAAAATTTCTTATCAAATGATTTAATCTTAAACCTGATTGATAAATAGATTTTGCAAATTCAAAATTTTCATATTTCATCATCACCGGCAAATCTATCCATCATTATTTGCGAGTAGCCAATGATAGAAACAAGTGGTGTGCGAAGTTCATGCGGAAGCTTTTGTAATACTGCTTCTTATCTGTTCATTTTTTGTTGACTGACTTCGTTTCTGTTTAACCTTGATTTTATAGAGGCTATCAGTTCGTCTGGTAAAAAAGGTTTTGCGATATAATCATCAGCGCCAAGATTCATTCCGGCTCGTACATCTTTGCTGTCGGCGAGCGCACTTAAAAATATCAGAGGAATAGAAGCGGTAATGTTATCCTTCCTTACTTCCTGCAATACATTATAACCATTCAATCCAGGCATTTTAATATCACAAAGAATTAAATCGGGCAGATATTTTTTGCTGCTGATATTCCTGTCCTTCCATTTTCAGCTTGATAGCATTCAAATCCTTCTTCAGTTAATAGTTCAACAATTGACTCCCGTATTAATTTTTCGTCTTCAACGATTAAAATTTTTGCATATAAACTTATTCTATATTTTGAAAGAGATGAATAAATTGAACAGATTTTCCAAAAGCAATTTATTTCTTGTATTGAATATAAAATATTTTTTGCTTCTATTTCAAAAGAGATTCTTTACTAAAAATGCTGTCAGGAAAAGCTAAATCAAACTCGATCTTCGAGAGTTTTAATTCTTCACTAAAGTTGCCCCACTCAGTTCTAATCTTGTTTGGAAAGGGAATGCCATTGTAAAGTTTGTAATCGGAGTATTGAGTTTTAGTTTCAATTATTAATTCTCCGTCCTGCTGGCTTTGAATTATTCTGTCAATCAGGTAAGTCTTCGCATCAAGATAAATATTTGATTCATCACCATTTGGTTTTGTGCATTTGATTCGATAAAAATCTTTTTTGTTTACTTTTTCTTTTCCGACTAATTCTAAGTTGTGCTGCTTTTCTTTATAACAGAAAAAATATCCATCAAGATCAGCTTTAAAAATCAGTTGATCTTTTTCATAAGGTTTTACTTCTATAATGCTTTTAGAATTCAAATCATATTGCAAAACATCTTTATCCTTAACTAATGTATTCAAATTTTGTTCAACAGTATGCTTTTCAATTCGCATCAGATTGTTTCTTCTGTGGAAGATGATCAAGCTTCCCTCATCCTTGCCGGATTTTATTTTATATTCCAACTGTAGAGTTTGGACTTTGTTAAATTTGTCCTGTTTTACAGCATCAAACTGAAGGTCTATTATTTCATCAAGCGTTTGTGGAATAATAAAAGATAAATTAAAAAGCAGAACGATGAGAAACAGAAATATTGTTTTCATTTTATGCTCCGAAAAGGAATAATTGATTGATGTCAAAACCAAATGTGAATATTTTTATCGGCAGAAAGGGGGAGACAAATAAATGCGCAGAATCAAGACAAACAAGAGCATATCGAGCACACATCGAACAAACTCCTTATTGTTGACCAAAACTTATAAAAATATTTTGAAGATAGCAATCAGTAACTTTATCCTTTGTGATAATTTAATTGTAACAAGAAGACATTTTCTCTAATTTTCACGTAGTTAAATCTATGCTTTTATCAAATCAAAAATATTTTAATTAACTATTTAATCGGGTGATTTATGCGATTCAAATTTTCCCTTATACTTGTTTTAGTAATATTCACAACGGTTTTACTTTTCCTCAAAATGGGGATACGACTGCTGCAAAGGATAAGTTTTCAACTTCCACGTTCAACGGCTTGAAATTTCGTTTGCTTGGTTCTGCCTCCACCTCGGGCAGAGTAACAGACTTTGCAGTTAATCCAAATAATTTCAATGAATTTTATGTCGGAGTAGCTTGCGGAAATGTTTGGAAAACAACCAACCTCGGAACAACGTGGGAACCGGTATTCGATAATTACGGTTCGTTCTCAATTGGCTGTATTACAATTGATCCGACAAATACAAATGTTGTTTATGTTGGAACCGGAGAAAATAATTCTCAGCGCAGCGTATCCTTGGGGGATGGAATATATCGCAGTGAAGACGGCGGGAAAAGTTTTAAAATATTGGATTGAAAAAATCCGAACACATTGCAAAAATATTAATTGACCCGAGAGATGCTAAAGTGATTTATGTTGCTGCTCAAGGTCCGCTATGGGGTCCGGGCGGTGATCGCGGTTTATTTAAATCAACCGATTATGGTATCACATGGGATTCTGTTTTATACATAAGCCCCAATACGGGAGTGACAGATGTCGTGATGGACCCTCGTAATCCTGATGTGCTTTACGCTGCATCTTATCAAAGAAGACGACACGTATGGACATTATTAAATGGCGGTCCCGAAAGCGCAGTTTACAAATCCACTGATGCAGGAAAAACATGGAACAAATTAACTAACGGTTTGCCTTCCGGTGAAGTTGGTAGAATTGGATTAGCAATCTCTCCAATTAATCCTGATTATGTTTATGCAATTATTGAAGCTGCAAATGATGGGGGAGGTTTCTTCCGCACTACTAACCGCGGAGCAACATGGGAAAAAATGGGTAGTTATGTGGTCTCAAGTGCTCAATATTATTCTGAAATATTTTGCGACCCTTTAGAGGCTGATAAGGTTTTTATACTTGATACATTTTCTTCATACACAACCGACGGCGGTAAAACTTATCAACCAATTGGAAACAATAAGCGGCACGTTGATGATCATGCTTTTTGGATAAATCCAAACAACACAAATAATTTTATGATTGGCTGCGACGGCGGCATTTACATCACTTATGATCATGCAAAAGAACTGGCGCTTCGTTGATAATCTCCCATTACACAATTTTATAGAGTTAGTGTTGATAACTACGAGCCATTTTACAGAGTGATGGGGGGAACACAAGATAATGCAAGTATGATTGTTCCTTCTCAAACTATTAACGAAGAAGGTATTGTGAACGCCGATTGGATACCTCTTGTTGGTGGTGACGGTTATGAATCTGTCGCAGATCCTTCTAACTCAAATATAATTTATTGTGAATGGCAGTACGGAGGATTGACTCGTTATGACATGCAAAGCGGGGAAATGCTGAGCATTAAACCGCAAGAAAAAAAAGATGATGCGCCTTACCGCTGGAACTGGGACACCCCCCTAATCGTTAGCCCTCACAGCAAAACAAGAATTTATACTGCAGCGAATAAAGTATTTAGAAGCGATGACCGCGGCGATACCTGGCAGGTTATAAGTGAAGATTTAACCGCTCAAATTGATAGAAATAAATTACCTATCATGGATAAAATCTGGAGCGTTGACGCAGTTGCAAAAAATGCCTCAACATCTTTCTACGGTAATATTGTCTCACTTACTGAATCACCCCTGGTTGAAGGATTAATATACGCCGGTACAGACGATGGACTAATTCAAGTAACTGAGGATGGGGAAAAAACTGGAGAAAAGATTGAAACATTCCCCGGCATTCCTAAAAACACTTACATAAGCTGTTTGTATGCCTCTCAGCATGATGCGAATACGGTTTATGCTTCTTTTGATAACCATAAATTAGCAGATTTCAAACCTTACATACTTATTAGTCGAGACCGCGGTAAAAGCTGGGAATCAATAACAGGTGATTTGAAAGAACCGCAAGTTATTTACGCAATTGTACAGGATCATATTAAACCGGAAATGCTTTTTATCGGAACAGAGTACGGAGTTTTCTTTACTAACGATGGCGGGAAAAAATGGATTCAGTTAAAAGGAAATTTACCAACAATAGCTGTACGTGATCTTGATATTCAAAAAGAGAAAATGATCTTGTGCTTGGAACTTTCGGAAGGGGTTTTTATGTGCTCGATAATTATTCCCCATTAAGAGATGTTTCTGAAAAGATTCTGAATGATGATGGCTACAAGCTTTTTCCTGTTAAAGATGCCTTGATGTTTGTAAAACGGAGTGCAACTTTTGGTTCTTACGGTTCCGGATTTTACAAGGCGGAGAACCCTCCCTTCGGTGCAGCTTTTACTTATTATATTAAAGATGTTCCCAAAACAAAAAGAGTTCAGCGGCAGGAAAAGGAAAAAGATATAATTAAAAAAAATGAGCCGGTTTATTATCCAACGTGGGAAGAACTTCGTGCCGAGGATAAGGAGGAAAAACCTTTTTTGTTATTCACCATTTATGATGATGCCGGAAATGTTATTCGAAAATTAAAGACTAGTGTTTCTGCCGGTATAAATCGCTTCACCTGGGACCTTCGTTACGCTTCAACAAGTCCTGTTAAAAAAACTACCGACGAAAATGCAAGCGGTTATCCTGTAATGCCCGGTAAATACAGAGTCGCAATGTCAATTAGTATTGATGGAGTCTTAACGCAGGTTGCTGGTCTTGTTGAGTTTGAAGCGAAAGTATTAAACAACGTTACGTTGCCTATCGCAGATAGAAACGAGCTTGTTGCATTCCAAAAAAGTTTCCGAACTCAATCGTGTTGTTGATGCTTCGATTGAAGTTGTAAATGATTTAAAATCAAAAATTGAAATTATTAAAACTGCATTGAAACAAACTCCAAAAGCACCGCAAAAGTTAGTTGACGATGCGAACCTAATTGCAGATAAAAGTCGTGATATTTTCAAACTATTAGTTGATGATGAAACCTTAAGCAAGCGTAACGAACCAACACCTCCAACAATTGCCGGAAGGCTGGGGGAAGTTACCTGGGGAATGTGGCAGACCACTTCTGCACCAACCAATACGTATAAAGAAAATTATAGAATTGCTTCTGAAGAATTCAAACCGTTATTAAACCAGCTGAAACAAATTTTAGAAATTGATTTAAAGAATCTTGAAAACGAAATGGATAACCTTAACGCTCCCTGGACCCCGGGAAGAGTTCCGGATTGGAAGGAATAAATCGGATTAACTTAGATATTGACTCCGATCGAAATCATATTTAATTTAAATAAGGAAGTTCAAATACAAATAAAATTCATTGAATAACTTTTAGTTAACAAGCTCGGATTGAATAATTAAAACATAACCATAAATATGAAAAATGAAATAATAATTAGTATGATACTCGCTAGCATATTTATCAGATGTGACCAGCGAGCTAATTTCATTCCGGTATTACCAGAAAAGAAATCAGATACAACTGTAGTATTCTTTCCGGATACAGTGTTGGTGGGCTCAACCCTCGGGATCAAATATACTATTCGCGACTCATTGGTTAGCGTATACTGGTTGCAACAAGCTGAGGATTTCCATGCTCGCAGTGATAGTTTCGATGATGGGCTTACTTATTTTACTGTTCCATTCGGGCCACGTTCCGGAGTATTCTTGATTAATTACGAAGTAATTACTCCAGTACTTACAATAAATGAAAGTTATAATCCTTGGGGCGCTAATGTTGTTTGGTATAACCTCGACCAACCGATTCAACCTCGAGACACAAGTATTTATGTATATGGATCAAACGAACCAATACCTTGGGAGAGTTATGTAAACGGTGATACAATCACTCTAAATCTATCATTTTTTTATTATCCAGTTTATTTTCGTACAATGGATATAAAATTTGTTAATCATGGCGCTAATAGTCTTCCCGAATTTATATATTACATCAGGAATGATTTGGATGATACTGGACAGCGTTATATTGATACACTTTACACTGGTATGATTAAAATTCAAAATTGGGACACTAGTGATTTTATATTCGGGAAAGCATTTTTTTCTGTCGGAAAATTATCTGACTACTTTACTTTTTATTACAACTTTAAAAAGTGAGCGGAATTATGAAAAACAAGAGATCCAACTTAATTGCATTGACCATTTTAATCTTCAACATTATAAATATTGGATGCAGTAACGAACAAGTATTATTAAATCAAACCTATTCAATAAAGGGAGTAGTAACCTCTGCTGAGGATGATTCAATTATTGATTCCGTGATCGTTGGGTTCAAAGATTCTGGAATCTCAGACAGTTTGATCTATATTAACGACTCATTAGTAATCGCTAATGACGATTGGATAGATTATCAGACACTCACCGAGAATGGGTTATTTAACTTTTCTTTCCCGTATGAAGAAGATTTCCCTGTTGTTATGATTGATATGTTTGCATATAAACCAGGGAAAAAATTGTGGGTTTATACTTCGTGGGTTGATACACTTCATCATACTATTGATAATACTGATTCGATAAAAATTAGATTGAAAGTCAATGACTGTTATAGAATGCCTGACTGGAATGAGATCACTTTGTATGATCATCTGTTTATATCTTTCCCTAAAAGCTACGGATGTTTGGAGGGCACCTGGCAGGGATTAGATACATGGGGCTTCAAAAAATAAGAGATGATGAACAAGTAATTTTTGATTATGAATTAGGAATGGTTCCTATCCAGCCGCAGGAATTTAACTTTCTGCCATTAACAGCACAATATGGATATACTGATAAGGTCGATTTTATTGTGGGTGGAGATAGTGCAGCTTTCTATTATAAAAATCAAGCTTATCCTCTTCTGGATAAGCAGGGAATAGTACTAATAAAAAATTCAGAGCGAACAAAATATAGGGAAACAGTAAATGTATTTTTTGAAGTTGAAGCTTTGGCTGAGGTAATTCAAATCTTAGACACTATAGGTATAAATAGAGTCAAACTTTCCTTGTTGGGTTTATGGGCAAAGTAAAAAATAATTTTGATTGCAATTGAGAATATTCTAGTTAGTGCCGTTCATCACTCCGATTTTGGTAGGTGAAGTTCTCTTTGATATTTTACCATCGCTTAAATCTTAAATTATTACTTAGACAAAAATGGAATCAAAAAACGTAGATCTTTCATCATTAAAAATTGATCGTTCGGATAATGGTGAGAATAACTCCGGCAGAAAAAAAATATTCGTCGCCGGCGGATTAGTTTTAGCATTAATAATCCTATACTTTTTATTTACTACTTTTTTTCATCCTTCGGTTGAAGTTAATTTAACAACTGCTTTTCTTCAAAAACCTGGACAAACTACTGCCTCTCTAAACGCAAGTGGTTACGTTGTAGCACAGCGTAAAGCAGCAATTGCTTCAAAGGGTACGGGAAGATTAATTTATCTTGGCGTTGTTGAAGGTGATCAGGTTAAGAAGGGGCAGATCATCGGCAAACTTGAGAACGATGATATACTTGCGCAGCTTGAAGAAGCTAAAGCAAATTTAAAATTGTACGAAGCTGATTTGCAAAATGCTAATAATTTATTGAACCGTGAGAAAGAATTATTTGCAAAGGGGTTAAGCACCCAGCAATCATTGGAGCAGACCGAGGCAAATTATAACCGTTTGCTTGCTTCAATCGAGGTTGCAAAAGCTCGTATAAAGCAATACGATGTTGCTCTTGAAAATACTTTGATACGGGCCCCATTCGATGGAACGGTATTAACTAAAAATGCAGAGGTGGGGGAAATAGTGGCTCCATTCGGCGGAAGTACAACTTCTAAAACAGCAGTAGTAACTATTGCCGATATGAATTCGCTGTTAGTTGAGACGGATGTTTCAGAATCTAATATCGAGAGAATTTTAATCAATCAGGATTGTGAAATTATACTTGATGCGTATCCTGAAAAAAGTTATCAAGGCTTTGTTTTCAAAATTGTTCCTACTGCTGATCGTTCCAAAGCCACTGTGTTAGTTAAAGTCGGATTTAAAAATTATGACAGCAGGGTTCTGCCTGAGATGAGTGCAAAAGTTTCATTTTACACGGAACCTTTGGATACTGCATTTATTAACCAAAAGCCATTACTGGTGATTCCTTCTTCTGCAGTTCTGGAAGAAGACACTAAGAAGTATATTTTTAGAATTGTCAATGATAAGGCAAAAAAGTTTGAAGTTAAGTTAGGCGAGACTCTTGGAAGTTACATGGAAGTGACTTCGGGCTTGCAAGCCGGCGATAAAATTATTAATGAATTAAATGACAAAATATTTGATGGCGTATCAGTGTCTACACCGGAATAATTTAATATCGAATGGTAATTGAAAATAAAAAAATAGTTGGAGAATGAATGTCAACATTAATTAATGTTCAGAATGTGTCTAAATCATATTGGCGTAACGGTCTTGAAATTCCTGTTCTGAATAATATTTCAATTGAAGTTTCTCAAAACGAATTTCTTGCCTTGATGGGTCCTTCCGGTTCGGGCAAAACAACTTTGCTCAATATGATTGGTGGAATTGATAAACCATCAAAGGGGAGTGTTTCGATAAACGGTACAGACATAACAAAGCTTAGTGAATCAGCGCTTGCAAAATGGAGAGCGAACAATGTCGGATTTATTTTTCAGTTTTATAACCTGATTCCCGTCCTCACTGCATTTGAAAATGTCGAGCTGCCTCTTCTGCTGACTAAGCTGAATAAAAACGAAAGAAAAAAACAAGCTGAAACTGCCCTAAAAATTGTAGGGCTGGGGGATAGAATGACCCATTATCCAAAGCAGCTTTCAGGCGGTCAAGAACAGCGTGTAGCAATTGCAAGAGCGATAGTAACCGATCCTTTGATTATTGTTGCTGATGAACCAACCGGCGATCTTGACAGGCATTCGGCAGAAGAAATTCTAACTATTATGGAACGATTGAATAACGAATTTAATAAGACAATTATAATGGTTACTCACGATCCACACGCTGCAGAACGTGCTAAATTAATCCGGCATCTCGAAAAAGGCGACTTAGTTTAGGAGTCAATCATGAAAGTATTAAAACTAATTTTCAAAAATGCACTTCGTCATAAATTACGAACCTCACTTACTATTGTTGGAATTATTATAGCTGTCATTGCATTCGGACTTTTAAGAACAGTTGTAACTGTTTGGAACTCCAGTGTTGATGCAGCTTCGGCAAATAGGCTGATAACACGCCAGGCTGTATCTTTTATTTTCCCTCTCCCCTATGCTTATAAAGAAAAAATAAAATCTATTGATGGAGTAAAAAATTTAAGCTTTGCTAATTGGTTCGGCGGAGTTTATAAAGATAAAAGTAATTTTTTACAAGGCTTGCTGTTGATGCCGAAACTATTTTCGATGTTATGCAGGAATTTGTAATCTCAGATAAAGAGCTCGCTGATTTTAAAAAAAAAAAACTCCTGTATCATTGGTGCCGATATTGCAAAACAGTATAACATTAAAATTGGTGACCAAATGGTTTTAGATGGTGATATTTTCCCGGGCAGGTGGGAATTTGTTGTTCGGGGAATTTACAAACCGAGAAATAAAAACACTGATGATACTCAAATGCTATTTCATTGGACTTATGTTGACGAAAGAATGAGAGTCGAATCATCAACTCGTGCCGGTAATGTTGGTTGGTATATTGTGCTGATAGACGATCCATCAAGATCAGCAGAAATTTCTGAAAAGATTGATGCATTATTTAGAAATTCATCTGCAGAAACTAAAACTGAAACCGAAAAAGCTTTTACTCAGGGATTTGTTTCTGCTTCCGGTGCAATTATATCTGCGATGAATTTTATGTCGTTCGTTATTATCGGAATTATCATGTCTTGTGCTTGCAAATACCATGATTATGTCTTCACGTGAAAGAACCCGTGAATATGCTGTTCTTAAAACACTTGGCTTTTCTGCATTTCATTTAGTCGGATTAATTTTTGGAGAATCATTTTTAATCTCGATTTTAGGCGGGGGCATTGGCATTGCTTTGACTTATCCGATAGTAGCAGGATTTGAGCAAGCCGTACCAAAAGGATTTTTCCCATTTTTTTATATTGAACCTATAACTACAATTCTTGCCTTAAGCGCTGCACTGCTTATCGGAGTGCTTGCATCCGTCTTCCCGATTCATAAAGCATTAAGAACAAGCATTGTTGAAGGATTCAGATTTGTCGGTTAAAAATATTTTGAGAGATTAAAATGAAAATTCCATTTAAATATACTTTTAGAAATTTTAAAGCTCGAAAACTTACAGCAGCAATTACTGTAACCGGTATTGCACTTGTAGTTTTCGTTTTTGCCGCAGCTTTGATGATGGCTTATGGTATTGAAAAAACACTTGTCTCTACCGGTTCTGCTGACAATATTAAAATACTTCGCAAATCTTCACAGGGAGAAATTAGCAGCATTATTGACGGCGACACACAGAATATTATTCGTGCTTTACCGCATATCGCAAAAGACAGCAAGGGGGAGTTAATGATTTCTAGCGAACCTGTTGTAATAATTAATCTGGCGATCAAAAGCGGGGGAATGAGTAATGTTACTGTTCGCGGTGTTTCCCAAAATGTTTATCAATTAAGGCAGCAAATAAAATTAAGCGAAGGAAGATTTTTCAATCCCTCTCTCCGTGAATTAATTGTCGGAAAGGCAATCAATAGTAAATTTGAAGGAGCACAGATCGGCAGTATTGTACGGTTTGCCGGTGATGACTGGACTATCGTTGGTTTATTTGATGCTGAAGGCAGTGGCTTTGAATCTGAAATGTGGGGAGATGCTCAGCAGTTATTGAGTGCATTTAATCGTGAGTCAAGTGTTTCGACTTTAACATTAAAACTTGATGACATTGCAAATTTTGAAGAATTTAAAAGATCATTTGAAACAGATAAAAGATTATTAGAATTTGAACCAAAGATTGAGCAAAAATATTTTGAAGAGCAATCCGGCATACTTGCTACTTTCATACGTGTGCTTGGAATTTTTATCACCGTAATTTTTAGTATCGGTGCCATCATTGGTGCGATGATCACTATGTATTCTTCAGTAGCAAATAGAACACGGGAAATTGGGACGCTGCGTTCTTTAGGATTTAAGAGAAGAAACATTCTATTAGCTTTTTTACTTGAGTCGGTAACAATATCAGTAACGGGGGGAGTAATCGGATTATTCTTAGCTTCATTTCTTCAATTCTTTACAATATCCACTCTCAACTGGAATTCA
Source organism: Ignavibacteriales bacterium (assembly GCA_016709155.1). NCBI lineage: Bacteria > Pseudomonadati > Ignavibacteriota > Ignavibacteria > Ignavibacteriales > Ignavibacteriales bacterium. The sequence continues at coordinate 614,541 of JADJEI010000013.1, forward strand.
TTTTCAGAGTTAGCTTTTTCATTTTCGCTTTCGCCTTCGATAGTAATCTCTTCATTGATTTTCACTCTTGTGATGGGTTTGCTAGGCGGATTTTTACCTTCGGTGAGAGCAGCAAGGTTAAATATCGTTAATGCGTTAAGAGCAGAATAAGCTTTTGTTACTATAATCTAAATTCGCTTGGGCTGAAGAAAATTACTTCTTAGATAAGAATTTTTCTAATTGGCGTTTCAATTCTTTTTTTGATTTTTTTGTCTGATCAAAAATTAAATCTGCTTTTAAAAAATCGAATACTCTAACATCATAAATTTCAGGTTTTATATAAATATCCGGTCGTACGTGTTTTAGTTTTTCCTGAATGATAGAGTTTTGCATAATCTGATAAGCCGTAAAAACCGAATCAACCGTTGCAGGGATCTCATTCCCATTCATCGAACGAAATGAAGTAATATCAATGGCGATAGTTATGTCACAATGTTTTTTAATAATATCATAAGGCAGGGGATTCACAGCGCCGCCGTCAATTAATATTTTATTTTTTATTTTCATCGGGGTAAAAAGTCCGGGCAATGAATAACTTGCCCTTATTGCAGGGAACAATTCTCCTTTATCAAAAACGACTTGTGCTTTATTCCAGTAATCTGTCGCTACAATTTTAAGTGGAATTTTCAGTTCATCAAATCTGGAAATTTTTAGATGCGATTCGAGATATTTTTGAAATTTATTGCCTTTGATAATTCCCGATTTTATAATCTGCGGATCGAACATTGTTAATAATTTTATGATATCCGATTTCATGAAAAAATCAACTATAGTACTGCTTTTGGGATTTATGAGTTGATCTAAAATTTTTTTCATCTCTTTAGCAGTAAATCCAGCAGCATAAAATGCCCCGATGATAGCGCCAATACTTGACCCGGATATTATTACCGGTTTGATACCAAGTTCATCAAGTGCCTCCACCATGAGTAAATGCGCAATCCCTCTTGCCCCTCCGCTGCCGAATGCTATACCAAATTTTTTCATAATATTTTTTTTGAGTGGTTTTAATATAACACATTGAAAGAAAGCGGCTGGAGAGATTTTAGAATTAAAGAATTTCGGGGAATAGAAAAAGAATAATTATTTTATTTTGAAATTAATCTCAAATCATTCCCTTCCGTGACAATCAGTGCACAACCAATCTTTCAAAGAACTGCCAAGATCAATTGGGTGGTTAAATTGCAAACCTGTAACGGAGGTCTGTACAAATCCATTTTCATCTTCGGAGGAGAGAATTGTATGGCAGGCGTTACAATCTTTAGAAATTATTTTCCCATCTTCACTTACATGTTTTCCATCATGGCAGCGGAAGCAGCCATTATCCCAAACATGACCGATATTATTTGCAAATTTTTTCCAATTTGTATTCATACTGGGGAAATAATTTCTAGAATAAATTTTTTGAATTTCTAAAATACTGCTTTTTATCGACGATGCTTTTGATTTATAGATTTCAGGATAATTATGGGAATAAAAATCGTTAATAAAAATTTTAATGCTGTCAAGTCCGACTTCCTTAGTTGAATATGGCTTTTCAAGAGCCTGAACTCCAACACTTTTTATGTAGGGGAGTGAGTCATCTATTCGTCCAAGCGACATAAATAAATTCATCATTTTATCCGGCTGATTATAAATATGTGAAGGGCGATTGTGGCAATCAATGCAGTCCATCACTCTGAAAGATTCCGGGCTTAGCCGCTTCTCATTAAGCTTTACTTCTGTACTTCTATAAATTATTTCCTTCCCGGTCTTTTTCGATTTCATTTTTACCCACGGAATGATCTGTCGTTCTCGGTCAACTGCATAATAAGTTACTTCGTTCTCAATATTCATGTGCCAATGAATTCCCCGGGCATTACCTAATTCAATATTGCCGCCGCCGATTTTTAAAAGCATCGTCAACTTGGACTTCGAGTTATCTTTATCGCTAAGGTAATATGAATAGTCAACTTTTTTTTCAGAAAAAAAATGTTTTGGTGAATGGCATTGCTCACAAGTTCCCTGTGCAGGTCGTAAACTTTCAACAGGGGTGGGAATAGGTTTCGAGTATTTATTAAATAAAACCGAGTACACCTGATAAGAACCTGTAATCTTCGATTTTACAAACCAATCTGCACCGGAGCCAATGTGGCACTGTACGCAGCCCACACGGTTATGCGGGGAATTAAGGTATGCCGTGTATTCAGGTTCCATTACTTTGTGACAAACGGTGCCGCAAAATTCATCTGTCTCAGCATACTCGTAGGCTTTAAAACTTCCGAAGGCAGAAAAAAACAAAAGCAAAATTGATCCAAAGGTGAAGATAAAAAATGTAAGTCTGTGTCTTGGATTGTTAAAATCAAGTATGGGAAGTTCTCTTTGCGGATTACCTTTCTTTATTCTTTTCTTTTCTTTTAATACTCCAAATGCTACCAGAAGCAAACCGAGTATGAGAAAGGAGGGGAGAATCATAAAAGTGATTATTACCAGATACGGATTCTCGGTAGTTCCGAATAATTCGAGGACTATCAAAAAAATTATTAATCCAAAACTTAGCAGTGATAGAACTGACCCGCCGATTGTAATTGGATTATAAAATGATGCTGGAAATTTATCTTTCAAAATTGATCTATGTTATAAATTTATTATCAAATGAGAGAATTTCATGTAATATTTTCTGAATCAGTTTTTTGATTCTCAATTAGTTTCTGTTTTTTTATCCGCTCAAGCTCCAATGCATGTTCTTCAGCCATTTCTTCTTCTGTTATTGTTCCTTTGAACCAAGCCAGGCTAATTGGGTAAACATCAGGATTAAAAATTACAAAATAAAAATGCCACACAACTATCGCTAAAAATGCCAGCCATGCTTCATAGTAATGAATAGTTCTTGCAACATCGTAACCAAGTTTTGTAAATATTCCGATGAATGTATTATCAAACCACATAATAAAACCGGTTGCTGACATAACAATTGTTCCCCAAATCAAAGCCCAGTATTCTGCTTTTTCAACATAACTGAATCTATCAAGTTTAGGTTTGGTATTCGAAAAGCCAAGATTGTATTTTGCAACAGCAAGTGCATCTTTAAAATCCTGATATTTAGGAAGCATATCTTTGAATAACTGTCTTCCTCTAATTGTGAAAGCTAGATATAAAATATGATAAATACTGATTGATGTCATAGCAACTGCGGCGATTCGATGAAAAATACTTCTGTAAATAAAAGCATCCTCGCTTAAGTCTCTGATATGCGAAACCCACCAGCTATCTGGAAATCTTAGCATGAATCCAGTAACAACAAGCATTATAAAACTGACTGCCATCGTAATGTGCTGAATTCTTTCATTAAGAGTCATACGCAGATATAGCGCATGACCATGATGTTCTTCCGCAATTTTTCCGCGCTGCTTCAATTTTTTAATTTTAGTTTTTTTGAACAGGTCAATAAGATTATGGAGAAACATTCCGCCAATCACAACAATTATCATTGTAATGTAGGCGGTGGCAATCCAGTAAAGAAGCGGTTCTTCCTTTTCTGCAATGCTCACATGAATTTTCCCTTCGGTGAAGTTTTTATTAGCCCCCGGATGACATTTGCCGCAGGTTTTTACAAGGTTTGCCTTATAGACTGTTGAAGCAGGATCATCGGCAGACTTTATGTTATGTGCACCGTGACAACTTCCGCAATTAGCTACCTGAACTGATCCCCCCTTTAATGCTAATCCATGATAACTATCTATAAAAGTTTGAAACTTATTACCCGATAGTTCGTACTTTTTAGAAAGCCTAACCGAGTTGTGACACGGTGAACAAACCTGAAGAGAAACATTTTTATAAGATACAGGAGAATTCGGGGAATCGGTTTGAAGAATGTTATGCTCACCATGACAATTGGTACAAACAGGCGCATCATTATTTCCTTTGGCTACTGAAATTCCATGTACACTTTCTTTATACTCATTAAAAATATCTTCATGACATTTCGAACAGGTCAGCGGTATATTCGACTTAAAAACACTTGAGTTGGAATTATTCCCGCGTAAAATTCCATGTGCAGTATGGCAGTCAACACAACCGGCAGCTTTTTCATTTCCATTTTGAATTGCCTTACCATGAACACTATGGTCATAAGCATTTAGAAATCCTGCTGACGGTGCCGTGCGGGCTAAAATTGCCGGGTCATTTAAATGACAGGATAAGCAAAGTTTTTCTTGTCTTAATTTTAATTCTGCTAAATTTTTTCCGGATGAGATTTTGCCTATATTGCTTTTATGACACGTCAAGCAATTGGGAGCACCTTTTATATTGTTGCTAAAAGCTAAACTATGCTGTGATGTTTGATAGATCTCTTTTACATCCTTGTGGCAGTTTCCACAAGATTGTGTTAGGTTTGAAGCACTCCATTTTGAGCCTTTGACTTTCGGCGAAACGACATTGTGTGTACCATGACAGTTTTTGCATGAGGTATCTCCTGAAAAATCAGTCCCCTTTGCCTTCAACATTTGTGGGTGGAATGAATGTTTTACAGGTGCATCTTTATGACAGAGTAAGCAATTTATCGGTGTAATATTTTCTTTGTGTGGGAGATCATCAGGATTAAATTCTAAATGACAGGATACGCAATTCAATTTGACGTGAGGAGATTTTGCCAGTATTGTTTCGTCAACAAAGAGTGAAACTTCTTTCCCGTTTCTCTCTGTTGTCATTTCCTGATCACTATGGCACATCAGGCAGTCGTCGTTTGATTGTGCAACAGTTAAAATTGGAATAAAGATCAGTAACGAAAAAGAAGAACTTGAATTTTACTCTTTATCAATTTCATCATTATTAACTCTTTTTCTTTGTGTTGAAGCTATTAAATTTTTTACGCACTGGCAAGGAAATTTTTAATTATTTCAAAAGCAAAATATTATTTAAATCCTTTTTCTTGTGGAGACATATTCGCTCGTTTGCTTTTCGGATCATAAGAATGCAAAACCGTAAAGAGCTACAATTGATAGAATAAATGCCAGATAGATCATTATATTTTTCATTTCTTCTTCTCGTTGATTCTTCAATTTAATATTATTTGCCGTTTGTAATTTCAAATGTAATACCAAACAAAATGATTAAAATGACCTCTAATCAACATTGTATATGATATCTTTCTCAATGCTAAGAAATTTGGTACAAAATTTTCTAAGGACTTAGAAAATAAACTATTTAACGATGATGGATAAAATTATTGTTCAGGAATAGATTCGACAATAGAATTCAACCTATTTGCGACCTCGTTCAAATCGTATGGTTTATAAAATACTGCGCTAATTATGTTTTTAAGATTACTCTCGGATTCTTTTAACCCGGGATTAAAAACATAGGTCATAATAATGGGTAAGGCAGGGTTATTTTTTTTAATGTGCTGAATGATGTTCTGAACTTTTTTATTTGGCTCAGCATCTATTATCAAGGCTTCAAATTTACATGAGTCAGCGATTTTGGAAATTTTGTCGAGGTTTGTGCTGGTGGTTACTCTAAATTTATCTTCTAAAAGCATTAGAAAGCTGTAGCAAAGTGAAAAATCAACGCTGTGAAATAATATGTTTTTCATCAATAAATAAATCGGTTAAAAGTTTAATTAACCAGTTTAACATATTATGTGCCAGCAGCAGAATAGATAGCAAAAATTGGTAAATGGCGATTTTATTTAGAAAAAAAGGGATCTGATCAGGGGCAGGCTGAACTTAAATTAAGCTTTTCTCTTTAATGAAAAAGAAATGACAAAAAATTATAACAAGTGAGAAAATTACTTCAGCGTCTCTTTAATATTTAACTCCTTCATTTTTCGGTAAAGTGTAGAAAGTCCAAGCTGAAGAAATTCTGCTGTTTTATCTTTATTGAAATTGAATTTTTGCAATGCATCTAGAATTATTCCTTTCTCGTAAATCTGGACAGATTCAACCAATGATTTTGAAGCTAAACCGTCATCCGTTGCCATATTTGATAAATATATTCCGGCGGGTAAATCTTTTTGAGTTATAAAATCTTCTTTGCAAAAATTACTGCTCGTTCAATTACATTTTCAAGTTCACGAACCTCACCCTTCCATTCATGCTCAACTAACGATTTCAAAGCTTCGGTATTTATTCCAATGATGCTTTTATTCATTTCCTTTCTATATTTATCAAGGAAGTGATTCGCAAGCAGGGGAATGTCTTCCTTCCGTTCTTTTAGTGAAGGCAGATGAATATCAATTACATTAAGTCTATAGAAAAGATCCTCCCTGAATTTTCCGGAAGTTACCTCATCCTTTAATTCTCTATTAGTCGAGGCAATGAACCGTACGTTTATGGAAATAGCTTGTGTTGTTCCAACAGGCATATATTCTTTTTCTTGAATAGTTCGCAGCAGTTTAACTTGCAATAAAAGAGGCATATCGCTTATCTCATCAAGAAAAAGAGTCCTACCATCAGTGGCTTTCACTAAGCCTTCCTTATCTGTAATTGCGCCGGTGAATGCGCCTTTTTTATGTCCGAATAATTCGCTCTCGATTAAGTTTTCGGAAATAGCACCACAATTGACAGCTATGAACGGTTTGGCTTTACGTCGGCTATTGAAATGTAAAGCTCGCGCAACCAGTTCTTTGCCGGTTCCGCTGTTGCCTGAAATTAGAACCGTGCTTTCTGAATCTGCAACCGTTTGAATTATGTTAAATATATTTTTCATTGCCTCACTTTTTCCAACAAAATTTTCATAATCATAATTGCGCTGAACTTCTTGCCGTAATATTCTATTCTCTACCAAAAGACTTTTTAATTCAAGCAGTTTGCGGACTTTAATTATCAACTCATCAAACTCAACGGGTTTCAGAATGTAGTCACTTGCACCATTACGCAGCGCAGAAATAGCTGTTTCAAGTGAGCCAAAAGCAGTGATGACCATGATCGCAGTCTGTACATTAAGTGTTTTCACCTGTTCCATTAATTCAACTCCTTTCATAACCGGCATTTCAAGGTCGGTTATTACGAGGTCGAAACTATTTTCGCGAAATTTATCTAGTGCGATTTTCCCATTTGCTGCTTCTTCGACATAAAAGCCTTCTTTTTTCAAGATGTATGAAAGAGATTCTCTAATTATCTCTTCATCATCAACAACTAAAATTCTATCTGCCATTTTTTATATTTCCTGTTAAACTTACAATCTTACTTTACTTACTTGCTGTTCTATGTATTAGCGAGGGGATCATTTTAGAAAACTTCTTTCATTGAATAAAATAATATTTTTATGGTTTGATAGGCAAGTTAATAATAAAAGAAGTGCTTGATCCGGGGACGCTCTTAATCTTAATGTCTCCCTGAAAACTTTTCACAATACCATAACTAACCCAAAGTCCAAGCCCTGTTCCTTTGCCTTGTTTTTTAGTAGTGAAGAATGGTTCAAAAACTTTTGTATAATTTGCTTCGGGAATTCCCGGACCTGTATCCGTAAAATTAATTATAACTGATTCATCCTCTATAAAAGATTTCACAACAATTTTGTTCCTTGAAGTATCATCTTTCTTTTCCTGTATTGCATCAACTGCATTGAGCAAAATATTTACGAATACTTGTTGTATCTGATCAGCAATTAATGGCAGAGATGGGATATTCTCGGTCAGCTCAATTACAAAGTCAATATTTTTTGCTTTGGTCCCCACCTTAGTAATTTCGACGGCTTCTTTGATGTTTTCATTTATATCGGTCATCAGTAATTCATAGTTTGATGGGCGGGAGAAGTCAACCAGGTCGCGAATAATTTTAGAAATTCTTGTAACTTGACTTTTCACCAATCCCAGCTTCTCTGAAATAAATGGATCGTTAGTAGAACGTTGTGCAACCTGGACCAGCGCAGAAATAGAAGCCAATGGGTTGCCTACTTCGTGAGCGATTCCGGCTGCGAGTGTGCCGATGCTCTCCATTTTCTGAGTATGGATTAATTGTTTCTCTAAAACTCTCTTATCACTTAAATCTCTGTGAACACCAAAATAACCTGTCACTTTTCCACCAGCATCAATGATAGGCGAAATCAAAACCTGCGAATGATAAGGTTCGCCGTTCTTTCTCTTGTTTTCAATCTCACCAACCCATACTTTACCGCTGCTGATAGTACTCCACATTTTCTCCCAAAACTTTTTAGAATTTTTACCCCCTCCAAATAGTTTTGGATTTTGACCAATTATTTCTTCCTTTGAGTAGCCGCTTGAATTTACAAAGGCTTTATTTACATAAATTATTCTTCCGTTCACATCTGTAATTTCAAGTGGATTAACAGTATTTTCAGCAATACTGAAGAAGCGGAGAAGTTCTAATTCTTTATGTTTCTGTTCGGTTAAATCGCGTGCAAGTATGAAAAATAATTTATTTGCCGTGTCGGAAGTATAGTTTGTAAACAGTGAGATAGAGAATTCCACATCTAAGGTTTCATTCAGGATTAATTGAGCAGCAAATGAATTGCAGCCACTTTTATCTGAACAATTTCTGAGCGTTAATCTCAATTCATTTTTGCCCGTCTCATCCAATAATGAGTAAAAATTTTGTGAATTTATTTTTGCTAAAAAGGGCTTCAGTTTATTTAAAGCAGAATTATTCATTTGAAGAATACTTCCTTCTTCAGTTAAAATTAAGAACATATCCTTGCAATTATTGAACAGATCAAATGTGAATGAATAATTCGACGTCATAAATTAAAATGCTGTTTTAAATTTCAATTGAATACAATAAAATTAATCAACGCTGTAAAGTCGGGCTGCTTTTTCTGCTGAAGTAACTATCCCGCGAATCATTGCAGAACTAAAACCGTAATGTTCCATTTGATTTAAGCCGGAAATAGTGATGCCTTGAGGAGTGGTAACTTTATCAACTTCGCTTTCCGGGTGATTTTTATTTTCCAAAAGCAGAGTTGCCGCACCCTTTGCAGTTTGTGCCGCCATTAGTATTGCTTCATCAGCGTGAAATCCAATTTCAATTCCACCTTGCGAAGCAGCACGAATAGCGCGCAGAAAAAATGCTGTCCCGCATGCACACAATGCAGTAGCAGGCACCATCAAATGTTCATCAATAATTAATGTTTTTCCCACTGAATCAAAAATATCTTTTGCAATTTTCAAATTGGGATCTGTTTTTGTTGAAGCGGAAAGACAGGTCATGGATTCACCTATCGCAATTGCAGTATTCGGCATTGCACGAATTACGGTCACATTTTTTCCTATCTGTTCTTTAATTGCTTTTATGCCTGCACCTGAAACCACCGATATTATAAGATGCTTTTTTTCATCCACCACATCCTTTATGTCATTCAGTAAATCACTCATTTGTTTCGGCTGAACTGCCAGAATTATTACCTCTGAATTTTTTACTGCATACTTATTATCAGAGCCAACATGAACGTCTTTTTCCTTAATGTCCGCCAATTGTTCAACTCTATTGCGGGTGATATAAATATGTTTTGCCGGAAATAGGTTTGAAGTAATCAATCCGTTTGCAATTGCTAAACCAATATTACCACCACCAAGAATTGCAGCACTTTTCTTTGAACTCATTTTTATCCTTTATCTTTTTATAAAAACTTTATTAAATAAATTTATAAACGCATGTCACTTACTCAGTTTTCTCTTTGTGCTTCGCAGCAATCACTAAATCATTTGATGATATTTTTTGCAAGCATCAGTTCCGCACATAAAATAGCACCGCCTGCAGCGCCTCTGATTGTGTTGTGAGAAAGCAAGACGAACTTATAGTCAAATATAGAATCTTCCCGCAGCCTCCCAATTGAAACAGCCATTCCTTTATCAATGCTCCGGTGAATTTTAGGCTGGGGGTATTTATCTTCGCTAAAATAGTGTATGGAATGTAAAGGTGCCGATGGAAGATTAAGTTTTTGTGGTTCGCCCGAAAATTTATCCCACGCTTGAATGATTTCATTTACATTAGTTTTTCTTTTCAGATTTACCTGAACACATTCGGTATGACCCTCGAGAACTGCAACGCGATTACATTGTGCGCTGATATTAATTTTCAAACCAATAATTCTATTGCTCTTTAACTTCCCAAGAATTTTTAACGGCTCGGTTTCCATTTTTTTTTCTTCACCGCCGATGAATGGAACAACATTATCAATTATATCGAGACTTGATACACCGGGATACCCCGCCCCCGACAGTGCCTGCATAGTTACAACATTGACGTCTTTAACACCGAATTTATCCATCAATGGTTTTAATGCAAGTGACAAACCGATAGTCGAGCAATTCGGATTAGTTACGATAAATCCTTTACCAAACTTTTGTGTTTTGATTAATGATAGATGTTCAGGATTAATTTCCGGCACAAGAAGTGGAACATCTTTATCCATTCGATGATTTTTTGAATTTGAAATTACGATGTAACCACTCTTCGCAAAGTCAGTTTCTATTTCGCCAGCAACACTTGCATCCAATCCCGAAAATATTATTTTTGATTTCAGGTTCGGATTACATTCTTTCACTTTAATATTGCCAATAGCAGATGGCAGCGATGCCGATGAAAACCAATTTACTGCATCTTTATAAAATTTATTAGCTGATTTATCTGAAGCCGCAAGTTCAGCTACTTCAAACCACGGGTGATTTATCAGCAGTTCAATAAATTTTTGACCTACGCTTCCGGTAGCTCCTAATATGGCAACAGGTATTTTATTTTTTAATTTCATTTTATGGATTTTACTTCGATGATATTTATCAAATAAAATTATTTCCAGTATTGCTTAACATAACAATGGGACATAAATTAACCAGGGGGGGTCTCTTAACGTCATTTTCTTATGATGTACTTCCTGGTTTTTAATGTAGTCACGCACTTTATCAATCATTGATTCAGAGACAGAAACCAATACTGTTGATCCTTCAAAATGCGACTTTTCACTGTGCGTGATTTTTTTCCCCACGCTAAAGCGTGGGGTTTATGAAAGAGTATTATTAATTTTCATTAAAATAGCATACAAGATTATTATGAAATTTGTTTCAATTATTATTTCGAGAAGACTCTTAGCAATATAAAGTATGATAGCCTGCTGAAATAAAATTCAACTCAATTATTTAATTGCAAATATAAGAAAAGAACATTCAACTACTTTTAGATTTTAACTTTACCTGTTGGGTAAATGTCTTGAGAAATCTAAATTTAAAGTAACAAATAAAATAAATGTGAAATGAAAATAGCCTTAGTACAATATGACCCTGTCTGGGAAGACAAAGAATCTAATAAATTGAAGTTGAAAACTATGCTTCAATCTCCTGAAAGTTATGATGCTCTGATTTTTCCTGAAATGACTCTAACCGGTTTTACTATGTCTGCTGAAAAATTTGCAGAAGGTACGGGCGGAGAAAGTTTTAGTTTTTTTTCTTCGATAGCTTTAGAAAAAAACTGTGATGTTTTAGCCGGTATTATCGAGCGTGGAATAAGGAGGAGTTACAACACGATGCTTCATATAACCGCAAAAGGCAAGTTGAATAAAATCTATCGCAAGATTCACCCATTTTCTTATTCAAACGAAAATAAATTTTATGAAGCGGGCAATAGACCTGCGATCACCAAAATTAAAAATCATCAAATCGGTTTATCAATCTGTTATGATTTGCGCTTCCCGGAATTGTACAGGGATTATGGAAAGAAACGTGTTCATCTCATTGTTGATATTGCTAATTGGCCTGATACAAGGATTGAACATTGGCGAACTTTGCTAAAAGCCCGCGCAATCGAAAATCAGTGCTACGTCGCAGGTGTTAACCGGGTGGGGGATGATCCAAAGCTTCACTATAACGGCTTCAGCAGTGTGTTTGACCCTATGGGTAAAGAAATCGCAGCAATTGAGAATGAAGAAAAAATAATTATTGCCGATGTTGATAAAAACTATCTCCGTGAAGTAAGAGAAAAATTTCCTTTCTTAAATGATATGAAAATGGTTTTAAATTTTATTTTGCCACCGATATTATTGCAAGAATAACTGCAAGAATATTTTTAGAAATGCCAAGATATTTACCCACCACCCCAAGGTCATACTTAAATAAATTTTTGTATTCGGATTTCATCAGGAATGAATACGAATCCTTAAAACCTTTTAACTGATCCTCGTTAAACATAGTGTCAAAGTCTGGCTGCATATAGTAAATAACTTCAGAGTCAAGCTGCGGAATATTGAGGTTTAATTCTAAATGACTTTGATGAAGATTTTTTCCTAAATCTTTTAACTTTAAACCTTCCTGTTGGAAAAAATTATTTCTCTTTTCATTTTGATTTACAGTTGTTGAATCAGGATTAGTTGATTGTGTTGTATCAATCTGCGGTATCACAATTTGTGAGCCTAAAAAAATAATCAAGATGATAAAAATTATTTTCACTGCATAAAAACTAACAATAATTATATTCTCCGGAAAGTTATATCAATATCAGCATTGCAGCAGTCTTGCCCCTCCCGCTTACCCTGCCATTCAGTTTCTTTCAGACAAATAATTAAGTATCAAAGTTTTTTCTTCATCATTTAATTTTGCTTTAACCGTCATTTCCTCAAGTGCAGTCTTCCATTTTTCCGCAGTAAACATTTCTCTTTCATAAGCTTTGTGGCAGCTTGTACATTTTGAAAGATACAAATCTCTTCCTTCAGGAAATTTTGTTAATTGGTTGTCTATCTCATTACTTGAACTTGAACCTGAACCTGAACTTGATCCTGAACCTGAACAATTAATAAATAGTAGAGCAAAGATAAATTGGAGAAAAACCATAAGTGACTTTACGGTCATAAAGTAATTCCAAGTATTGTTCGTATCTCGTAATCCTCATGTCCATTTAGATCTAGACTATTTTTTGTAGCAGGGCTTCCTCCAAATTGTTTTAAGAAATTTATTGTGAAGTAAAGTTCTTCAGTTTGAATATTTAGAGTTGGACCAATAAAAGAAGCCTGATTCTTTTCAACATCGTATATGTCTGAATAATTCCTGTGATTTCTGAACTCCAAACCGAGCGCAACATTATTTGAGACTTCGTAGGCAACACCGGCAGTTATTTCAAATTTAGACTCGTGTTCCGAATCAATTATCTTTCTTTCTATCTCAGCGATGATGTTTACCACCGAAACAAAATCACCCGTTCTTTTAGAAAGAAGAATCTTGGGTTCGTACTCTATCTCTGCCCCACCGTAAGAAAATTCAAAGTAAAGTGCAGGATCAACAAAATACTCATCGGGATTTGAAAGTCTGTACCGGAGTTCTATTGCAGAAGAAGAAAACTCCAATGAGTGTGAACTATACTGATTCTCTGCCGCAGTAACCTGGTTAAAATTAAAATAGAGAGATGTAGTCAGTCTGTCCGTTGCACCGTATTCGATTTCAAATCGCGGCTGCTGGCGATAGTAGAAGCCGTCCGTTTTGCCAAGTCTCATTGTATTCCATACTTCAATCTCGAGTGCCCGCTGGGGGAGTGTGTAAGCCATATAAGATCGTGCGAAATATTTTCTATCTGCAAAAACATTGACCGAAACTCCGAGAACTGTAACTAAGATTAATAAAAACTGTAATGATTTATGTTTGAACATTAGCACTCCATTTTCTATAAAAAATTGTGTTATTAAGATACAATCTAAATAAGAATAAGGAATATTGCAAATAATAAATTATTAATGCTGAGGTTTTGACTGAAGGACAGTTAAATGTTTTTATAAGACTGAATAATCATTAAAAGAAAAGCCCTGCTATTTACAGGGCTTTGTAGGGCGTGAAAATCTTTAAACTAAATCGAGCTTTATCTTATTAATATCATCTTATTAGTTTGAGTAAAATTACCTGTCGTGATACGGTAATAATAAACGCCGCTTGATAAATTATTAGCATCAAAATTTATTTCATACTTTCCGGCAGGTTTTTCTTCATTTACTAGAGTTGTGATCTCATTGCCGAGTACATCATAAACTTTTAACGTTATAAAACTGCGGACAGGCATTTCCCAGCTAATAACGGTAGCCGGATTAAATGGGTTGGGGTAATTCTGATTAAGTGTGAATGACACCGGCTCAATGTTTTTATCATCTACGCCGGTAACAGGAATGTACGTATAAACTATTTTAGCATAATTTTCGTATGCACCCCCAAGCCATTGCTGATAAAGTATTTCTGTCAAATTTCCATTTCCATCATAAGAATAAACATCATAGTTCGAGTTTTGCCACGCTCCTGCATCCCAGTATTGCTGCGTGGAAGTTGATAGTTGAAATCCATTGTAAGTGCTGATAGTCTGATTACTATTCATCCAACCTGAACCATCCCACGACTGAGATAAGTTAAGTGTTATATTATTATTCCCATCATACTCATAGCTATATCTAAGGAAGTTTTTCCATTGGCTGGAGATGAAATCCCAGCTTTGAACAATCACTTCAGATATGTAATCATTTGCATTATAAGAATAAATAGTTTGACTTGACGCCTGCCACATCACCCCCAGCCATATTGAAGTGACGGTATTTGTTAATTTACTTTCTCCATCATAAGTATAATCTGTTTTGTTGGAATTTTCCCACATAGACCCCATCCATAACTGGCTGAGATTTTGTGTAATTAAATGGTTCGCATTATAAGTATAGCTTGAAAGTAAGAAATTTTTCCACGCGCCAGCATCCCATTGCTGTTGTGTAGTTGATTCTATATCACCCCCCGCTGTATATGCGTACAGAATTCTGAATGAATTATCCCATTGACTGCCTCCCCACGTTTGCTGAGTATAGGTGCTAACTCTATTAGAGCCATCGTATTCATAAATCAACTGCGAAGCATTTTGCCAAGCTGAGCCGACCCATACTTCAGTCAATATATTTGTATTCAGATTATTTCCATTATATGTATATGTTGACCGTTGATTATTTACCCATGCAGAGCCGTTCCAGATTTCAAGAAGCAGCTCTCCCCATTTGGGATGTATTAACATAACTGTAAGTAGTTTTGGTTTGAGGAGTCCAATCACTGCCGCTCCATAAATAATATATCTCCGTTTCCTGAAGATAAAAATCAAGAACGTTGTACTCACGGGAGCGCTGTGTAAATTCAGACGCATTATTATCCCGGTTACTTAAGGGAACAGGATAGGGATTTAGAAGATCAAGTTTACTCTCAAATCCCGGTACATTAAAGGGGATGGTAAACTCTTGTGCTTGATGCGAAGGGGCAAATATTGCAGTGAATACAAAAACGAACAAGAAAAAATTTTTCATAGTTGTTCCTTGGTTTTATTGGTGGAAAATAGATTTTAGATTAAGCTTGGATGTGAATATAATTACTGAAAATTGTAAAACAAAATTATTTTTTAACCCATTACTACTTACTTCCCCGGCTAAATATCTGTACATATAAACAAGATAAATATCTGTCCGGGGAGAATACAATTTCTCCATAGTTAGCTAAGTGGTAAACGTACCATTGTCCTGCTGTGTTTTTCTCCCATTCTTAATTAATAATTTTTAATTGTTAATTAAAAAGGCGACCAGTTTTTTATAACTGACCGCCTTTATGGGGTAGGTTTATGAACCATTTTTTTAACTATAGTTTTTTGTTTTGGGAGGGGGTTAATTTACCCGACTATCACCACGGCGATATCGGATTGAGTTCCTACCTCTAAGTTGCCGATCACTAACCTGATTACGTATTCTCTTCGTTCCGGCGCTCCGTTTAGATTAGGACGTGAATCTATAAGGGTGCTGTTTACGGAAGTCCCGAGAAACGTAAGTTCTGTTTCTGTGCCGCGGCGGCTGTAACAATTAAATCCATTAGCACCGTTGAGTACAGTGCCGATCTTTACCTTGTTATCAATTGTCACTTTTGCTTTGATGCTTGCAACCAGCGCATCCGGGCTGGGGGGGATGTAGTTTGATTCTATGCCGAGATCTAACCCCGCCGTTTTGGTATAGGCTGAGTTGTTCTTCATCATGTTGGCAATGGCACGGATACCGTTTAGACCGCTGATTGCAGCCTTCCTTTTGGCTTTCGTATTCTCAACCAATGAACTTACATTAGCCTGCGCCGCAAGCTGTGTTGGGTATGCAGTTCGACGTGGAGTTATCGCGGGAGTTATAGCAGTTACCTCTGCCGGTGATAAGCCGAACGATGCGGCGTATGTCGGCAGCTTTGCTAAGAAGGTTTCTTCCCAGCTATCTAAATTGCCCATCGTAGTGGGCAGGTAATCATATTTTGACATATGAATACTCCATAATTAATGAATGAATGTTTATTTATTTTAGATGCTTACTCACGTTTCACATATAATAAGTATCTGATGTAGTATTATCAATTGCTGTGCCAGACTTAATTTTATTTTCTGTCCAATCTCTATTTTTATAAGAAATTTAGATTTTGGAATAAAAATAAAGATTATTTGTATGGATGGGGGGAAAAGTTGAAAATAAGCCTAGGAATATTCCCGACTCGCCTAGGCTAGTTCAAGAAAAACCTACTACAACTGACAAAAAGCCCAGGAAGTTTTAGCCCCCGCCTAGGCTTGATGAGAAATAACCTACGCATCTTTATAAATAGCCTAGGAGGATTTAAAAATAGCCTAGGAGACTTGATAAATAGCCTAGGAGACTTGATAAATAGCCTAGGAAGAATGTGAAATAGCCTAGGAGGAATGCAAAATAGCCTAGGAGGAATGCAAAATAGCCTAGGAAGAATACAATACAGCCTAGGCTATTTTATAAACGGAATAGGCGGGGAGAGGAAAATCTTACCTCTGCCGGGAAAAATTTACAGGTATTTTTTAACCAACCTGCAACACACGCCGGCAGGAACAGGGCAGAACAAATCCGGAAACAAAATAATTAAAAAATACTTAAGAATTTCTTGACATTGGCAAAAGCAGTTAATAAGTTTAACCAAACAAATGAGGATGTTTTTGTGGAATTGGAAAACAGGAAAGAAATTAAACAAATTAGTAAGAACTAAAATGAGAGTTTTTAATTACACTATTTTATCTGCAAAAGAGCAGATAGATTTTATGACGCTCATCGTTGTCTTTTTTTGCTCATTTACAGATAAAATACTTAATAGTTAGCTACTATTCGAAAATTGAATGAAGTAATTTGGTTTTATGATTAAAATGGAAAAAATAGTTAGTTTTAAATCTGAATAAATTGATAAACTAAAATATGCCAAACAAAAATCTTACAAATGCTAAGAAAGCAAAAAATGATGAGTTCTATACTCAGTATCATGATATTGAAAAAGAGATAGCCGCTTATCTTGAATTTGATCCCCAAGGTATTTAAAGGTAAAACGGTGCTTTTACCTTGCGATGATCCCGAGTGGAGTAATTTCACAAAGTTTTTTTGCTCAAAACTTTATGAGGTTTGGTCTAAAAAACTAATCAGTACAAGCTATGCTGTGGATAGCAAAATTTATAAAAGTGGTTATCAACCAACTTTATTTGAGAGACGAGTGATCCACAATTTGATAAAGACAAAACAAGGAAAAATGGGAAGATTTTTATCTTAGAACGGGATAAGACAGGTGATAATAAGATTGATGTTAATGACTTAGAATGGAAATACCTAGAAGGTGATGGTGTTTTTAGAAGCGATGAGATAAAACAATTAAGAAAAAAAGCAGACATCATTATTACTAATCCACCATTCTCATTATTCCGTGAATTCTTATCGTGGATTATGGAAGCTGACAAACAGTTTGTGATAATAGGTAGCTTAAGTGCCATTACCTACAAGGAAGTTTTTCCACTGATTAAGGCTGATAAGTTGTGGATGGGTAACGGTTTTCATGCAGGAAATGCTTTTTTTTCTACTCCTTTTGCAAAGGAATATGGTGAAGGTGTTTATTATCCTGAAACCGGTTTAGTGAAGTTTAGGAATGTTTGTTGGTTTACAAATCTTGATCATGGTAGGCGTCATGAACCATTAAAACTAATGTCAATGGCAGATAATTTAAGATTTAACAAGAAGCTAAAAGGAAAGAAATCATACGACCACTACGACAACTACAATGCTATTGAAGTGCCATTCACCGATGCAATTCAAAATGATTACGAAGGTGTAATGGGTGTTCCAGTAAGTTTTTTAGACAAGTATAATCCAGAGCAATTCGAAATAGTTGGAAGTGATTATAATATTAAGGAGGGTTTGCTGCCTGAACTCGTTAATACTAAATGGAAAGGTAAAATAGACAGGGGCTATACTAATAAAAAAAGACTTTATACACGTATACTTATTAAACATAAAACAGTAACAAAATGGAAACAACTCTAAAAACGGTAATTACAGTTAAAGATATTTGTGAAGGCTTTGTTTACAACGAATTAGAAGGCAAAGGATTGTTCGGTCTCTCAGGAAAATTAACAATTCAACCCGAATACCAGCGCAATTATATATATGCAGATGGCAAAAAAGATGTTGCAGTAATTGAATCAATTCTGAAAAGTTATCCATTGGGTTTAATATATTTCGTAAAAGTAAGTGATAATAAATTTGAAGTATTGGACGGGCAACAGCGAATAACAAGTTTCGGAAGGTTTGTAACAAATAAATTAGCTGTTAAAGTTGATAGAATGGAACAATATTTTGATAGTCTTGCACCTGAGTTGCAGGCAAAAATCTTAAATACAAAATTAACAATTTATGAATGTGTAGGAGACGAACCTGAAATTAAAGAATGGTTCAAAACAATCAATATTGCAGGTATTGAACTGAATGACCAAGAATTTAACAATGCAATTTATTCAGGCCCATTTGTAACACTTGCTAAAGAGGAATTTAGTAACAGTCAAAACTCAAATATTCAAAAATGGAGTGCTTACATAAAGGGTAGTGCAAACCGCCAGGACTTTTTAGAGCGAGCACTTGAGTGGGTAAGTAAAGGTAAGATAGAGGAGTATATGGCTCTTCATCGTAAGGATAATAATATTAAAGAATTAAAAACTTATTTTAATAGTGTTATAGATTGGGCTTCAACTGTATTTATAGACGTTGAGAGTGAAATATGCGGCCTTGAATGGGAAGACTATATGAAGAATATCATAAGAAGTCATATGATCCGAAGGCCGTTTCGAAAGAGGTACAAAAGCTATATGAAGATCCATACGTTAAAAATCGGAAAGGAATATTTGAATACTTACTTGGTGGTTCTGTTGATACAAAATTATTAGATGTTAGAGTATTTGATGAAGCAACAAAGAAAATAGTTTATACAAAACAGTCTGAAGCTGCAGAAAAAAAAGGTAAATCAAACTGTCCACATTGTGCAATTGGGCATGATGCTAACAAAAACAAGATATGGAAACTTAGCGAAATGGATGCTGACCACGTTGCAGCATGGAGTAAAGGTGGTGCAACAAATATTAAAAACTGTCAGATGTTGTGTAAGACTCATAATCGTTCAAAAGGAAATAGATAATATCGATAATTAATAAACATAGCTAACCAGTGCTATTGACGACCTATAGATTGTGATTTGCTAGTAGAAACAGATAGTGGAAGTATAGGAGTTTTGGGAAAGAGCATAAAAATCCACTGATCTAAAAGCGTAATCAATCTTTGGAGTTAAAGTTTTTAAAAATAAATAATTTATACGGTGGCATTGCCATTGTGTTTTAATAACTTGTCCCGCTTTGCGGGGTAACACGCCGTTAGGGCAAAAAAAATGGAGAATTTTATTGGCAATACCTGAATTAGAAGAAGATGGATTTCTACCAATAGGAATTCATATTTGTACAGCTGAAGAAATATCAGAACGCTTTGGTAGATTTCAGTCTTCTGATAGGCGCCCTTCATTGAATGAGGGATTAATTAGTTATATTAATGAATTAAAAGAAGCTGAAATAGGGAAATATTTAATTGTTAATGGGTCTTATGTAACTCAAAAGGATAAGCCCAGTGACATTGATGTACTTTTAGTCTTGAAAGATGATGTTGATCTAACTGGTGATATTCCACCCTTTCGTAAAAATGCAGCTTCTAAAAAATATATTAACAGATATCATAAGCTAGATTTTCACTTTGGTTATGAAGATGATGAAGCTTTTACTAATATTTTACTGAACTTTAAGGAAGTTAAATATCAGCCTGGAAAATATAAAGGAATTCTGAGAGTTGATTTATGATTGAGAACGAAAACCAATATCAGCAAGCATTAACTGTATTGCAAAGATTAGAGAGAGCGCTTGTAGCTCTACGTCGTCGCGTGGAACCAGTTAATCCTGAATTATTTCAAGCGATGGCTCAAACATATGTTGATGAAATAACTGAATTGAGAAATGAAATTGATGAATTTATTGGAGTAAACTCAGCATTTGAATCCCGAGTTCCTTTGTGGTTTTCGCTTGAAGGTGAAGGACTAAAATCTTCAGAGATATCTTCTCGTCTATTAGCCAGCTGGCTTTCAAAAATGCGACAAGCGTTTCAAAATGTAGCTCAATTTATTGAGACGAAGCGCACCATTTTAGGCAGACCCTCACCTGCAATTTTAGCAATTATGGATCCCAATTTAGTTACTATACGTAGTGGGAGTATTAAAATTGGTCTTAAATTTCCGCACTCTTATCTCCAAGAAGAATTATTCCCAGATGATAGTCATTCATTAGTCCCTTTACCTAATAGAGCAATAGATCGATTACTTCAATTGGTTGCCTGGGTTAATTCGACTCAGAATGATTTGCCAAGTGATCTTTTCCCTGATAATGACGAAACTACTATCCTAGCAAATCAAGCAATTTCTCTTGTGCCTTCTCGGCGTAGTAGTGTTAAAACATTACGATTTTCGGGTGCTTTAGTTCCTTCCGAAAAAGTGTTACAATTAAATTAGAATCCAGACCGAAACTCCAACAATTGATAGATAGTTTGACTATTATTAATGAAGATAGAGTGGAAGGTGTTATAAGAGAAATTGATTTGGATGCACAACGTATTATTTTGAGAGAGAGGTCCAGAAGCACCTGATCTTAAATGTTATTTACCTGATGATCTTGTTACTATAGCAGAAGGTTTATTGGATAAATTTGTCAGAATCCGTGGAAAAATTTCTTCATCAACGCCTGACGTAGTTGAAGTAATTTCAATTGAAGCTATTAACGTGCCCTAACCAGATGCTATTGACGACCTATAGATTACGATTTGCTAGTAGAAACAGATAGTGTAAGTTTAGAAGTTTTGGGAGATAAATGAATATTTTTACTAAAGTAAATATGAAATGGAAATCTAGCCCCGCTAAATGCGGGATTAAAAAAATAATTTATACGGTGGTGTTGCCATTGTGCTTTAATAACTTGTACTGTGCGTTAGCCAACGGACTATCGGGGTAACACGGCGTTAGGATACATTCTCTAAAATAAAAGAAAGAAAAAAATATGAAGGATATAAATAGTTTCTGGAAAAAGGGCCCGGGTAAACTCGGTGTTTCAAAACCATTAATTGGTTCCTGGCAAGCAAGTGCGGACACACCAATGGGTAAAGTTCGATGCACTCGATCTTTCACACCAATTCTAGGTAGTAAGTATATTCAACTTGTTGCAAGATGGGAGTTTGGTAAGAAAGTCTATGAGGAGTTTGCAATTTATGGAGTCAGCAAGGGCAGACTATCATTTTGGTCGTTTACATCAGATGGTAAGAAATCAGAAGGTGTAATTGCTGATGGAAAAGAAATAGATCCACAAGCAATTGTATTCGAAGCAGAAATGCCGGCTGGTCTTGCTCGAATGATATATTGGCCAAATACTGAGGAGGATTTAATTGGGCAGTGGAAGCTAAAAATAAAATGGCTGGAAGCGATTCACTCAACATAAATACGTTTCTTTATAGAATTGTTTATATGGGCAACCTAACCCACAACTGCTAATGAACCCGCCAGAGGAGGGGCGGGCTCACTCCTGTAGTTGAGGAGTAAGAGTAAGCCCCAAAACGATGTGCTTGCTTCAATCATATCGGACAGGTGCATAAATATTTTAATTGTTGTTCATTTCATACTGTGCTAAGTTTGGAAAACAAATGAAACAGATACCTTTCCCTGCTTAATAGGGGGAGGTAGATTAAATAATTTATTCGGTGGCATTGCCATTGTGCTTTAATAACTTGCACTGCTTTGCGGGATAACACGGCGTTAGGCAGTCTATAAAAATATTATGCAAATGAATCAAAAACTTAATATCCGTGAAGCGATGAAGTCCGATACTGCTGCGCTTGCTGCTCTCTCGGGCGAACTGGGCTATCCTGTGACTTTGTTACAGATGGAAGGTCGGTACGACAAGTTGTCAACAAAATCCGATAATTGTATTTATGTTGCTGAACTTGATTCTATTGTAGGTTGGATTCATATTGCTGTTATTCAATCATTAGAGAGCAATCCGTTTGTAGAAATTTGTGGTCTTGTTGTTGCTGAATCACATCGTGGAACGGGAATCGGAACACGACTCATTGCAATGGTTGAAAGTTGGGCGCGAGAAAATGGATATAACCATATTCGTGTTCGTACAAATGTTTTACGAGAGGAGACTAGAAGGTTTTACGGACAAGTTGGTTTTCAACCCAAAAAAACTCAAGAAGTATTTGATAAAATAATTAATGTCGGCGGCTTAATCAGCGGCTAATGACGATCGATAGATAACGAATATGCGAAAAACAAGATAATCACAGCCCGGGTATTTTAGGAAAGAGCATAAAAATCCACTGCTCAAAAGAGTTCTTAAAAAGTGTAACAAGCCCGGTGGTATAATTTCAGTTGAATAATACTCTATTTTAAGAGGATAGTAACTTCGCCATTTTGGGTGTAGAAGTTTTTGAAAACAAATGAATATTTTTACTTAAGTAAAAATGAAATGGAAATCAATAAATAATTTATACGACAGTGTTGCGTTTAAAATAACACGCCGTTAGGCCGCAACATAAATTATATCAGAATTTAATTATCTAAGTAGAGACATAAGAAGAATAATATGACAATTGCAAAAGCCAACGAAATATTTGAAGTATGGCAACAATGGTACTGGCCATTCCATTCTCTATTATTTTCTATGTTCCAGAGCAATATACCAGAATCATTTTTGCCTTATCCAAAGAATATTTTATATGAGGCTTTAGAAGAAATATTAAAATTGTATAATGAAAATTCAAAAGAGTTTGAAGCAATAAATTTTACCAAGTCATCCATTTTATGCTTTTATACAAACGATAAAGATGCTTTTGATATGTGTTTAAAGAAGTTGGCAATCCCAGGGATGGCTGATATTACTAGTAATAATATTAAAAAGTATACAAGCGATTGGATCAGTCGGTATAAAAAACATATTACGTAAAATAATTGCGGCCTAACCTCTTTAATAAGTACAAAGTCAATAGGATATAAAAATATTATTCAATCCGTTGTTACGGATTGCCAAAATAAGTTCTTTTCACGTAGTGATGGCTCTTCCATAAATAATTTATACGGTGGCATTGCCATTGTGTTTTAATAACTTGTCCCGACAAGTCGGGATAAGACGTCGTTAGGCTATGGCAAAAAATATAGGGTTAACAAAATGAAATTACTTCATCTGATATTAGCAACTATGTTAATTTTGTTTTTTTGTGGGTGTTCAACACTTGAATTCTATAATATATATAACCAATGCCAACCTCCTTGCGAAGAAGGTGTTTATGTTTTTCAATGTGATTCTGGTTCTTTTAAAATGTATTTGGGAGACCGAATTAGTTTAAGGTTGATTGGGCCACCTCTGGTTCCATTTTTCCCAACTCATCCTGGTAGTCCAAAACGTATATATATATCCGTCTATCCGGTATATGATAGCCTTTTAAATTTATCTGAATCACCAGATTTTGCTCTTAAACCCAGAAATAGTGATGATCTAATAATGCCTGAGTGGTCAGATGTTAATAGAAGTAAGCACAACTATTCTTATCTATTTTCGTTTTATATAGGACGATATTCACCGGATACACTTGAAGTAGTATTTTTAAAGGAATATTTAGGATGCAAATTACCACCAGTAACATTTATCGCTAATAAAAAAACGGAATATGTACCTATAATGTTTCCTAGCCATTAACTATTTATTTATAGGGTAGTAGCCTAACAAGTGACTGCTTATAAACCCTAACAGGGCAGACTCACTCTACTTGTTCGATTAGTGCAAACTCAATCCCGTTTTTACATTTGGACGCATTTGTAAATATTAATAGAATATTATACTTCTTCTTTACTTAATTTATGTAAGTAAAAATTAAGCAATACTAGAAAACTTAATTATGGCTGTTGTGTTTTTCACAAAGTGAGTACGATGTTAAACATAAGATGCAATTATATTGTTTTATAAAGTTGAAATAGGAGAGAATAATGATCAGAAGAATTTTTTATTTTTCTTGTTCTGAGCATCTTCATTTTAAATGCTTCAAATGCTTATTTGAAAGCACAAAAAATACTACAACCTATTAGCAGAATATTTTGGGGGAATTCACTTATAAACTACTCTACTCCGGATTTTTTATTCATTGGAGCCGGGGGGGCAATTTTAATTTCTGATGTGGTATCAAAAGATAGTTTGAAAGTTCTTAATAATATTTATTTGCCTTCTATAGTTCAGGATATCCATGTACGATCAAATATTCTATATGCATTAGATTTAGTCAGTGGTCTCTATATCTTCGACATAACTGATATTTTAAATCCAATTCAATTAGCTAAATTGAATTTCGGTAAACGCTGTTACGATTTCCTGGTGGACTCGAACTATATTTATATCGCACACGATATTAATGGAGTATCAAAAGTTAACATTACAGACCCGACCGATCCATTTCTCGAATACGAAACTACAACCCCATCCAAATCTATATCCAAATATGAAAATTTTCTTTATTGTCAGCCTAATAACTATAATTATCCAGATAGTATAAGGATCCTGAATTCTGAAACTTTGAGTGTCGTTGGGGGATTTCAAGTCGGATTGTCAGGTATTGATTTTGAAATTAAGAATTTAAAATTTCATTCAAATAAAGGCTTTTTATTTGAAATTTATTTTGGACCAATTGAATCAGCCGGTTCAATATCAGATTTGACAATTTTAGACATGACCGATCCAATAAACCCTGTTCGAAAAGGTCAGATTAGATTTTTTCAAGAAGTGTTGGCATTTACAAATTCTAACGATACCCTTTTTCTAGGAAATTTTAATGAACTTTTAGTAGTTGATGCCTCGGATATAAACAATCCTACATTAATATCATCAACTCCAAATATTTTCAGAGACAATTATTCTTTGGTTTATCTTTCATTTTCTGCGCCATATATGTTTGGAAGTTATGATTACCTTGGTGGATTGCAAATCATCAGTATGCAGGATATAATAAATCCGGAGGTTGGTTTGTTCTTTGATACTTCATCAAAAATAAGTTCAATAGGTGCGACCAATTCAGTATTAATCGCCGGCCGTGGAGAGGAGATGGTCTTTACTTTGTTGATATCTCAAATATTACTAATCCTATTGTCAAAAAAAGATACAATCAAGACATAGGTTCTGTTAGAGGATTAAAGATTAAAGGTGATAATGTTTTTGCTGCATCAGATAGCGGTTTGAAAATTTATCAAATTAATAATTTGGATAGTCTTCAGTTAATTGGTGAATTAAATTATGGAAGTTCGGCATGGCAGCTCGACTTAAATGATTCAATTGTTGCTGTCAGCAGTTTTTATAATGATGTTCACTTAATAAATATTTCTAATCCTACTTTACCTGAATATGTTATCGAAATTGATATGCTTACTGGAATGCATATAAACGATATTGCTCTAAAAGATAGTTTACTATTTATTAGCGGGCTTTACGGTTACACAACGATTTTTAATATTTCTGATCCATATAATCCTGAACAATTGTGGGAAGGTAGCCTAACAATGGGAAATGACAAAGCAATGTTTGTAATAGATACTCTATTATTTTTAGGCGAACCCTTTCAAATCCACGTTTTGAATATCGAAGATCCAGCTAATCCTGTTAATATAACTGATTTAGTAATTGCAAATCAGGTATCGGATATTTTTGTAAAGAATAACTTTTTATTTGTTTCTTGTTATGAAAGCATATCACCAGGCTATAATGGTTTTCTTTATGTTTTCGATATAGCTGATCCACATAATATAAATCAGATTGCTGCTGTATATACAGTGGGGTTGGCGAACAATATTTTGTAAATGAAGAATATATATTTCTCTCTGATTTCGGAGATGGAGTTTTTGTTTTAGAATTATAGATTTTACAACAAGCCTAACTTCTGGATTAGATAACCAATCCTTACAAAATTCCAGTTTATATCAAAATTACACAAATACGTTTAATCAAACGAAAAAAATAAAATATTCGATAATGAATTCAGGGATTACCCAAATAAAAATTTATGATATACTTGGAAATGAAATAAATACTTTATTGAATGAGTACATTCAAGATGGAACTTATGAAATAGAATTTAATGCGAGTGGATTACCAAGTGGAATTTATTTTTACGAAATTAAAAGCGGAAGTTATTTAGAAACAAAAAAGATGATTTTACTAAGATGACGAATACTATACAAGCAGCTAATGCAATTACCTCAATGGGTAGTTTCACATACTCAAGGGATTAGCGCCAAAACCGAACCCCGTTTTTATCGGGATGTTTATTTAAATATTTCATTTGTTGTTCTTTTTCCTTCATTCAGTTACATTCATTATTTTTAATCAATAAAAATGAAGGCACTTGAATGAAACTATCTTTTATCTTTATACTGCTTCTAACTTCTCAAATTATTCTTTCCCAAAGTATTAACTCCCCGATGGAAAATTAACTCTTGCTACCCGCCTTTCAGAAAGCGGCGTTTTATCGTATGCTTTATTAAGAGAGGGTAAAGCAGTAATTAAAGACAGCAAGCTCGGACTTGAGCTTGCGGAACAAACTGATCTGCTGGATGGATTTGTAATTGATAAGATTGATACTTCAACTTTTTATGAGCAGTGGAATCCTGTGTGGGGAGAGGTAAGTACAATTGTAAATAACTATAAGCAGCTTCAAGTGACTCTTACGCAGTCTGAAACTAAACGCAGTATGATAGTTACTTTCAGATTATTTAATGACGGTCTCGGATTTCGTTATGAGTTTCCTACACAGCAAAACTTAACTTACTTTACAGTGCAGGAGGAGCGAACTGAATTCGTACTAACAGGTAATCATAAAACTTTCTGGATTCCCGGCGATTATGATTCGCAGGAATATACTTATACCACCTCCTTGCTTTCAGAGATTGATGCACTTAAGGGAGAAACCTTTACAGAGATCGGCGTTAAAAGAATTCCCGGTGATGATTATGTGCAAACTCCTTTGATGTTGAAAACAAGTGACGGACTATATATAAATATTCACGAAGCAGCGCTGATTGATTATCCTGCAATGTATTTGAAAGTTGATAGAAATACTTTTGATTTGAGCACTCATCTTTGTCCTGATGCTTATGACAATAAAGCCTATTTGCAAACCCCTTGCAAATCTCCCTGGCGGACAATTATAGTCAGCGATAAAGCCGAAGAAATATTATCATCAAAAATAATTCTTAATCTTAACGAGCCTTGTGCTTATGAAGATGTAAGCTGGATCAAACCGCAAAAGTTTATCGGAATATGGTGGGGGATGCACGTTGGAAAGTATTCGTGGAATTATTCCGATGCAACCAATATCAAACTTGCCGATGTTGATTGGAATGCACTAACTCCAAACGGAAAGCACGGCGCCACAACTGAAAACACAAAACGATATATTGACTTTGCAGCAAAGCATGGAATTGACGCGGTACTCGTTGAAGGCTGGAATGTCGGCTGGGAAGATTGGTTCGGGCAGTGGAAGGAGGAGGTATTTGACTTTGTAACTCCTTATCCTGATTTCAATGTTGAAGAACTTCAAAAATATGCCGAAGCGAAAAATGTTAAGTTGATAATGCATCATGAAACCTCCGCATCAGTTACAAATTATGAAAGGCGAATGGATGAAGCATTTCGATTTATGAAAGAGTATGGTTATGACGCAGTAAAAACCGGTTACGTTGGAAGAATAATTCCGCGCGGCGAACATCACGATGGTCAATGGATGGTAAATCATTATCTTCGTGTTGTGCAAAAAGCTGCTGAATATAAAATCAGTATTGACTCACACGAATCTGTGCGTCCTACCGGCTTGCAGCGCACTTACCCCAACTGGCTTGCAAGTGAAGCTGCTCGCGGGAATGAATTTAATGCGTGGAGTGTCGGCAATCCCCCCGAGCACGAAACGATTTTACCTTTTACAAGATTTATCGGCGGACCGATGGATTACACTCCCGGAATATTTCAAATCAAAATGGACTATTATAACCCCGATACAAAAAATCAGGTTCACACCACCCTTGCAAAGCAGCTTGCACTTTATGTTGTAATGTACAGCCCGATTCAAATGGCGGCAGACCTGCCTGAAAATTATGAACGCTTTCCTGACGCATTCACTTTCATCGAGCAGGTGCCGGTTGATTGGAGCGATACAAAAATTCTTGATGCGGAGCCTGGTGATTATATTGTTACAGCACGGAAAGATAAAAATTCAGAGAGCTGGTTTATCGGAGCGATTACCGATGAGCAGGCGAGATCGTTTGAATTAAAATTAGATTTTCTTTCT
Organism: Ignavibacteriales bacterium; assembly: GCA_016709155.1. Taxonomy (NCBI): domain Bacteria; kingdom Pseudomonadati; phylum Ignavibacteriota; class Ignavibacteria; order Ignavibacteriales; species Ignavibacteriales bacterium. The sequence goes on from JADJEI010000013.1 coordinate 643,251, forward strand.
GCGGATAAATACGAAGCAACAATTTATAAAGATGCAAAAGATTCTGATTGGGAAAAGAATCCAATGGCGTATGAAATTGAGAAGCAAACTCTTTCCCCAAAAGATTTGCTGACATTAAAATTAGCTCCCGGCGGAGGTGCGGCTGTAATTTTAAAGCCGGTTGAATAATTAATCTCCTTTTTGCTATTTCATACGAAAGAAACAGCTTGACTTAAGATTAATTCTTAGCTAATTTTTAAGCAAGTAATTGAGAGGTAATGCTATGGCTTACTTAAATACTTCTCTAAAAATATTCCTTCCGATAAGTGCACTAAAACATTGGTTTAAGAAATTGAGAGTGTTGCTAATTATGAGTTTTTCAAATTCGTTTAATATTCAGGATTGATAATGAATTTTTTTAATGATTTTTCCACCAAAGATATTTTTCATTACAATTATGATTTTTTTGTTAGTCGGAATTTTTACACTCATTCCATTCAATTGCTCATTCCTCGATCCTGTTGCAAAAGCTATTGGTGATTTTGATGTTTATGATATTGTTTACTCCAAATTGCGAGAAGAACAAAAAGCCGATACGAACATTGTGCTTGTAAATCTTGGTAGTTTATCTCGAAAAGAAATTGCGGAACAAATCAAGCTGATCAATGAGTATAAGCCGGGAGTAATCGGAATTGATGCAATATTTGAAGAAGCAAAAGATTCTGCTGGTGATTCTATGTTAGCAGATGTTTTTTCTTCAACTAAAAATTTGGTGCTCGTAAGTAAGGTGACCGGTTTTAATGATGACGAGGAGTTATTTGATTCAGTAAAATATTCTATTTCTAATTTCAACGATCACTCATCAAATGGTTTTGCAAATCTTCCAAATGATGATGGAGTGAATTTTAGAACAATTAGAGAATTTCGTCCCTATGCAAATGTTATGGATAAAAGAGTAGCAGCTTTCTCATCTAAAATTGTTCAACTGAGTGACAGTAGTGCTTATTCTAATTTGAGTGAACGAGAGAATGAAACTGAGCGAATAAATTTCGTCGGTAATTATGATAAGTTTTATTATCTGGATGCAGGGCAATTATTCGATGAAAAAAATAATCTGGGTTTTATGAAAGATAAAATCGTTTTGCTTGGATTTATGGGGTTAGATCTGAACACAAAAACTTTTGAAGACATTTATTTTACACCGTTGAATGAAAGATATGCAGGAAAATCTTTCCCGGATATGTACGGGGTGGTACTTCATGCAAATATAATTTCTATGATACTATCCGTAATTATATTTCTGAAATGCCGAAATGGTTAGGTATAGTAATCTCTTTTTGATTTGCTACTTCAATGTATATGTGATTTATAATATTCGAAAAAAATATAAGGATTGGTTTGGCACTTATACTAAGACATATATTCTCTTACAATCCCTGCTTCTATTACTCATTGGTTTGCTGATGCTGCATTATTTCAATTATCGTTTCAACATTACTTTAATACTTGCTGCACTTGTAATTGCTTCTACAATGAATGATATTTATCAACACTATATAATTAAACTATTACCTGTTTTAGAAAATCCGTTAAGGGTTAAAACTGAAATTGAAAATGAATTATAAAAAAATATTATCCGTTTTACTTTTTATTGTGCTTACAAATATGAATCTGTTTGCGCAGGATGATTCCTTTACCGTTTTATCATTTTCCGGCAAAGTTAGTTTTTTAAATTCCGGTAAAAAGTTTAGCGTAATTCAATCCGGCGACAAGATTGAAAAAAGCGGCAAAATTAAATTGGAGAAAAACAGTTACGCTGCTTTAATGTATAAGGATGGGAGAACACTCGAGATTAATACGGCAGGAACTTATAATCACAAAAACCTTATTGACCTTCTAATTAAGAATAACCAAACAATTTCACAAAAATTTTCACAGTTTGTGCTCGCTGAACTAACAAAAAGCAGCGGACAAAAAAAAGATATGAAAACATTTGCAGCAGTAGTGCGTGTCCGACCGGATTATATTGAGAATGCTGTTCCTTCATACACAAAAATATTTGAGAATGAGTTTAAGTTCAGTTGGTATAAATCTGCTAAGACAAAAAAATATATTTTTAATTTAATTAGCCCTTCTAATTCGATTATTTATATGAATGTAATTGCAGATACAAGTATTAATATTAATCTATCATCCATGGATATTGTTAAAGATGTTTGCTACCGCTGGTTTGTTTATGATGCCGATAATTATTCAGTTTCTTCTGATACTAATTGTGTAATTGTAATGCCATCTTATCAATGTAAATCAATTTCCGACAGTATAACACAACTTGAGAAATCGCTCGCACAAAATGATTCTCCGTTGAATGAATTATTTATTGCTTCTTATCTTGAATCAAACGATTTAAATTTTGCTGCCCTGGATCACTATAACAAAGTAAATATTCTTGCCCCTGATGTAGAAGAATACAAAGAAATTATTATTAACTTTCTATTAAAGAACAAATTATACAAACAGGCTTCTGATCTTTTAAAGGAATGAAGCTATAAAATTGGAGTGAAACCGGATGCTAAAAAAAATTATTTCGCTCTTGATTGTACTTAACTCTTACACTCTTTCGCAAGAGTTTGGAATGGGATTACTTCTTGATGATAGTTTATATGCGAACAGTCCCACAGCCGCACCACTTATGCGCGGCGATTATTCCGATTTACCAAAATCATCTTCATTAAAAGATAAATGCCCCACCCCGGCTACCAGGGACAATATGGAACTTGTGCAGGATGGTCAACCGCTTTTGCCGGTAGAACTATTCTCGAAGCATTAAAAAATAATTGGGATCAAGCCGCTATTGATGAAAATGCATTCTCTCCATCATTTGTTTACAATCAGATTAGACTGACATCAGGATGCTCCGGAGGTACTTCTCTTGTTGATGCTCTTGATGTTATCAAAGATCAAGGCGCACTGAAGCTTGATGATTTTGAATACGTCTGTGAGCGTGAAGTCACTCCCACCGATAAAAAAAATGCTGAAGAATATCGCATAATTGAATACAGAGAAATTATTGAAGATGATACTCCTGATAAAACTAAGTATGTTAAAAAAAGTATTGCTGAAGGCAGACCCGTTGTTATCGCATTTGATTGTCCCCCGACCTTTGGCTATGCCGGAGAAGTACTCGAAGTTGATCCTTCCGATTACAAAGATTGGGGACGCGGGCATGGTATAACAGTAATTGGTTATGATGATGATAAATTCGGCGGCGCATTTGAATTGATAAATAGCTGGGGCACAGGTTGGGGCAATGGCGGATTTACATGGATAAAGTACGCAGACTTTAATTATTTCTGTAAGTATGGATTTGAAATGATTGATAAGTCTGTCCCGCCCCCTCAGACTGATGATCTTTCAGGCTCACTTCAATTTATTGAAAGCAATGGGGATGTAATGAAGGCAAAATTTAATGGAAGTTATTTCAAAGTTGATAAGCCAATGCCTTCCGGTGCACTTTTCGAACTTCGCATTTCGAATAACGAGCCGGCTTATGTTTATGCATTCAGCAGTGATTTAACTTTTAAGACTTACAAAATATTCCCATTTGATGAACGAATGGTTGCTTATCTTCCTTACAGGCAAAACAACATTGCCATTCCCGATGAAGATAGTTTTATGATGCTTGATGAAACTCCGGGCAGATCGTATTTCTGTTTTTTATATTCAAAGGAAAGCCTGGAGATAAATAAAATTATGGCTGAAATAGAAATTTCTGATGGAAATATTTGGGAAAGAATTAACAAAGTACTCGGTGATAAAATAGTTCTAAAAGAAAATACTAAGTATGATTCCGGCGAAGAGATTTCTTTCAGAGCACGAAGCGATGGCAAAAGCATTATCCCTGTGTTGGTGGAAATTGATCATAGATAAATAGTAAAAAATATTAATAAAATGTTATAGCGAGTAATTATGAAAAAAAATCTATTGTATATTTTTAGCCTGCTAATCCTATTAGGGTTTAACAGCAGATTGATTTATTCTCAGGAAAAAATTGAAGCTACATTCGAAGCAGGGGAGGGTAAAATCTTAATTCACTATGAATTAAAAGGTGATTCACAAAAGGATTATGAAGTCAGCATCGTACTTAAACGAACGAGCGACCATTCTTTCGCAGTTATTCCTGACGAAACAACCGGCGATATTGGCGAAGGAAAATTTGCCGGTAAAAAAAGCACTATCACCTGGTTACTCAATTCAGATGAGGAAGAAATGCTTGATGGAGATGATTTTTATTTCGATGTGTTTGCTGAAGAAATAAAAACAGGCGGGGGCATTCCATGGTACGTTTATATTGGCGGCGCAGCTCTAGCAGGTGGAACCGCAGCAATCCTATTATTAAATAAAAGCAGTGATGAAGAAACAACGCCGACGAGTTTCCCAACTCCGCCGGCAAGACCATAAATCAGATTGGAGATCAAAATGAAAAGTTTGATATTATTTCTATGTATGATTTTTTCTGTTTCACTTTTTGCACAGATAACCGGTTCAACAAAACCCGGAAGATTAGTTTTCAAGAAAAATATTAAGCAGGAAGAATCAATTGATAAAACAATTCCGCAGATAGTTGTGCTTGATCCTAAAATTGATGAAGGCGGTGAGATAAATCAAAAGGAGGGTAGCATTACAGTTCGCGGAAAGATTATTGATGAGACTGCAATTAAATCGGTTGTAATAAATGGTGACACTGCAACTCTTCTGCCGGAAAATCTTTTCTTCACAAATGTGCAGCTTGAGCGGGGATTTAATTCGGTTGTTGTCAAAGCAGTAAATATTGCTGACGGAGAATCAGAATTTAATTTTTACGTTAACACAGATATGGATTCTGAAGGTCCTGTAATTTCAATTACTTCTCCCGTCGTGCAGCGGGGAATTAAAGTTGTTCGTAAGGCTGAGGTTGATACGATCAAAGGCTTAGCTATTGATGATAACGGAATTCTCGAAGTCACGGTGAATAGTCAAAAAGCTGTTCTAAATGATGACGGAGAATTTCATGCACGAATATATCTGCAGGTGGGGGATAACCCGATAGTTGTCAAGGCAGTTGACAATAAATTTAATACAACAGTTGATACATTCTTCATAACCCGAAAACTTGATCAACTCATTTCAGCGGGAAGATACATAGCTGTTGCAATTGGAATAAATGCTTACGAAGGTTATTGGCCTGAACTTTCCACTGCCCGAAATGATGCTGAAGAATTAGCTGAAATCCTGCGCGATCAATATCAGTTTGATGAAGTTTATACGTTGCTTGATGAAGAGGCCACCCGTAGAAATATAATTCAGAAACTTGAATGGTTAACAGAGAACACTACCAAAGATGATAATGTACTAATCTTTTATGCCGGGCATGGTCAATTCAATAAAGCGTTGAACAAAGGCTACTGGGTGCCTGCTGATGCCAATTCAAATTCCGTTGCCGATTACATATCTAATAGCGATGTAAAAACTTTTCTCGGCGGCATTCCATCCAAGCACACTTTGTTAATTACAGATGCTTGTTTTGCTGGAGATATTTTCGCGGGGGTAAAACTGAAAGCCTTCAGTTTGATCCGAATAATATGGAAAAATATTATAAAGAAGTTTATCGAAAACAATCGCGGCTTGCTTTGACTTCCGGCGGAATTGAGGAAGTAAGCGATGAGGGAAAAGAAGATCACTCTATTTTTACTTACTATCTGATCAAAGCGCTTAAAGAAAATGATAAAAAATATTTGGATGCAGGGCAGTTGTTTAATGAGTTTAGAATTTCCGTTGCAAATAATTCTGATCAGACTCCAATGCTTCAGGTTATCCGCGACACGAACGACGAGGGGGGACAGTTTATTTTTATCAGACGTGATCAGTAACGACAATCACTTAAAATATTATTTAAGGTATTAAGATGAAATTTTTATCCTTTTTTTTCAGTTTAGTTATTTGCCTTAATGCTCAAACAATAAAGTTTGAGGACAGAATGAACGGCGATAATTCAGTTGCTGGTTTGGAAGCACGTGGTTGGATTGTGCTTGATGAAGATGGTGGAGGTACTACCCCAGCCTGGTTTCAGGGCGACGATGGTATAATCGTTACGTTTGAGGGAACTGCTAATGGTTATGTCGCTTCAAATTTTGCGGGTGCAAATACGAATGGGGTAATCAATCACTGGCTTATATCACCTGCAATTTTAGTCAATCCCGGGGATTCGCTTTTCTTTTATGCTGCTTCGCCAACTCCCGGAACAACGGCATTCGATGATTCTATCAGTCTTTTAATTTCCCTTACTGCGGGAACAACACCGGGGGATTTTGCATCGCTGGGCAGGTTTCTTGTTCCGCAAGGAAACTGGGGAAAATATTTTGTTTCTTTTAATGCATCTGCCACCATCAGATTTGCAATTCAATACTATCTTTTTGATGGCGGTCCTACCGGCATGAGAAGTAATTTTATCGGGCTTGATCTATTTCAACTCTACAGTTATTCCACAACTTACCCTTCAACTATAGCAATAAATAAGTCTTTTACATTTTCGAATATTACCTCCTCCTCAAGCTACAGGATGATCGGGTTGCCCGGTAACATTAATTCTTTGGCTTCACAATTTATTACCGGAACAAGAGGAACAGACTGGAATGCTTTTTATGATAACGGCGCGGCTTCAAATTATCTGATTGAGTTTGATGGTTCTGCTACGTTTAATTTTAAACCGGGCAATGGTTTTTGGCTGCTGAGTAAGAATGCAATAAGCGTTTCGACTAATGTTAATACGGTTTCACTAGCAGGAGATAATACATATTCGATCGCATTACACACGGGTTGGAATATTATTTCAAATCCATTTGAGCGAAGTACAAACTGGGCTGCTGTTATTGCCGCTAATGGATTGGCTGCAAATGCTGTTATCAATTCCTGGAATGGGAGTTGGAGTCAGCCGGCAGTATTTACTCCTTACACAGCTTATTACTTTAACAACACAGGAAGTTTAACTTCATTAAAAATTCCTTATGATCCATCCGGTACTTTGGGAAAAACAATTGAAGAAAATCAAATTGTATTTTCTGAAGGCGATTTAAAAATCTCATTGAATTCCAACGGGGAAGAAAAATCTTCCCGGTGATTTTGAAGAATCAAGAATCATCCTCGTGAATGATAAGACTTCATCCAATTATAAATATTTTATGATCGAAACGCGTCCTGAAATTGGCGAAGGACAAATCTATGATCTGCAATTAAAAAATGTATCAAATGAAAATGTAACGCTTAAGATAGAAGGATTAAATAACTACCCCGGTTACGATTATTATTTAGTTGATAATTCTTTGAATAACATGATAAAACTTAATGAAGGATTTGAATTAAATATTGCATCGGGAATTAAAGAAAAAGATTACTCACTGATAATTGGAACTGAATCATTCATTGAAAAATTAAAAGATGATTTCACTCCAAAACAATTTGCTTTAATGCAGAACTATCCCAATCCTTTTAATCCGGGTACAGTTATTCGTTACTCGATTCCCACTATCACCCTGAACATGCCTGTGGCTTTGCCATCGAAGGGTGACCCATTTGTGCAGCTAAGAATTTACGACATCCTCGGTAATGAAGTTGCCACTCTTGTAAACGAACAACAATCGCCCGGCACTTATGAAGTTGAATTTGACGCACGAACAACGAACCACAAACAACTTACAAGTGGTGTTTATTTCTACACCCTCCGTGCAGGTAACTTTACAGAAACAAGAAAGATGATCCTACTAAGATGATTACACTCTATCGAAAAACAGACTGCGCACTTTGCGATGAAATTGCAGAAGCGTTAAAAGAAATTGTGATCGCTCATGTTGTCGTGGATGTAGAAAAACTAAACGACAGGACTAATAAAAATATTCCGAAGATAATTCCCTGCATTGAAGACGAAGGCAAAATTATCTCCGGTGGAGAAAATCTTTTTGCTTATGTTAAAGAGTTGACAAACCTAATGAAGGAGTGGGGAAAGTTTCAAAGCGATAGCTGCTACATTGATAGGGATGGGAGTACGTGCTGAATTATGATACCTACTTCAGGATTGAATTTATTTTAAATTTTCTAATTGATGGTTTGTTGGCAGTGGTGCAATCTAAATCTTTAAATCACTAATCAACTTTTGAATTTTATCTTTTAATTCTGGTAAATCCTTCCTGGCAGTTTCCCAAACCACTTTAGCATTTACTCCAAAGTAATCGTGAATAAGTAAATCTCTCATTCCACTAATTTCCCGCCACGGTATTTCCTCAGATTGGGTTTTAATCTCAATAGGTATTTTCTTGCTGGCTTCACCGATTATTTCAATAACTCTTATCAAGGCGTACTGCGTTTTCTCATCCCTTTCAAAATCTTCGTATGTCATATTGCTGATAAAGGCGATTCCTTTTTGTATAGAATCATAAATATCAGTCAGATAGTCTAAAGATTCTCTTCTCTTTTTCATAAAGAAATTGATTCGCTAATAATATGCTGGCTGATTCTCGGTTTTAATGAATCCTTCATTACTAAATCAACATTTATTTGTAATTGGTCGGAGAGATAATTTTTTAGCTCAAGGAATTTTATTAAGCCGGGGGTTTCTGAAAATGTTACAAGCACATCTAAATCACTCTGGCTGTTTTGTTGATTCTTAACATAAGAGCCAAATACTTCTATTGAGTTTATCTGATACTTTTGAGTTATCAAGGGAAGCAACTTCCGAAGCCTGGTTAATATTTCTTGTAAGTCTTTTTTCATAACCAAAAAATGCCATATTTTTTTTAATTATTCAACCTTAATATTTACAATACAAATTGTAAAGCAAAATTATCTCCGGTAAAGAAAATCTTTTCGCTTATGTTAAAGAGTTGACAAACTTAATGAAGGAGTGGGGAAAGTTTCAAAGCGATAGCTGCTGCATTGATAAGGATGGGAGTACGTGCTGAGTTCTCCAATTTTTATTCTATTTATCTTTTTTAGTGTTATCAATATGATTTAGGATTTTCATAATGAGTTCACTTTGATGCTCCAGATTCAAAAGAATGACCTCCACCTCTTTTTCTGCTCTAACATTCACTTCAAAATCTGATTCAGCTCTTATTTCAGAGTGACGGGCTTGCAGATTTTGACCAATCATTATCAATGGCATCAAAAATATTTGAATCATATTAGAAATAAACAGCCAAAAAACAAATGCCGGAAAAGGATCAAACCGGAATTCTTTTGGTGCAACGGTGTTCCAGCCAAGCCATAAGAAAGTCCAGCCAAATATTATTAAGAAAAATCCTACCGAACCTACACTTTTAGTAATCTTTATAGCAATTTTTTCTAATGCAGTTAAACTTTCCTTATGCTTAACATTTACATTCTTTATTTTCTTGCGAAGTTTTATAATTTCTTCGCGGGCGTTTTGAAGTTCTCTTTTGTCCAAGTCACATCCTTTTTTGAAGTAAAGCCTATTTTGTTTTCAAGTTTCTTGCAACTAATATATGCCTTATGGCGTGTTATCCCGCAAAGTGGGACAAGCTGTTAAAACACAACAGCTAAACCAATCCTTACATATCCTGTGTTAGTGTGGTCTTAATTATAATTTGCACAAACAAGAACAACGTTTTGGTCAAACACTATTCGTTCAAGTATAGCGAATTCATCAGTAGAACTTGTTACCTTCTATTATTCAATTTGGACAACAAATCCATATGTGAATTAACACATTGTTTAAAATCATCAAAGGTATCGGCTGGACTTTCAATATTTGCATTGTCAAGATGAAGCTTAATAACAGCAGATAAGAATGCCCAAATAATATGATCTGATTTTTTATATATCTATCTAAGTTGTTATAAAGTCTATCATAACTATAAGGATGTTTTTTTACCTCCATAATTACCCGTATAAATTCCACGAGCTGTTAAAACTTCAAATGCTAATGCAATTCCAAACGCTCTTTTAGTAAATCTCATATCATCTTCTGGAATATTATGATTTAACAACCATTCGGTAGCTTCATAGTCAGCTTCCTTTTCAGAATCAATTTCAGATTCCCCACTGTGCATTAGTCTAATGTGTGACAATTCGTGGTGAAGTACATAAGCAACAGCGCATAAGCATAATTCATCTGCCACTTTTTCCATTGAATCTATTGGAGGGTCTTTAATTGGTTTCGGCAACTGCTCCGCCCATTCTTCTGAATCATTATTTATCCAAGATTTGTAAACCCAATTTAACAATTGCATTGATTTCAGAACTTCCGGATCTTTGCTTAAATCAATGATCGTTGGTTCAGTAACAAGTTTTCCACTCATAACAAGCTTATAAAATGTAAAATAACCATAAGATACAGCCCAAAATACCTCTACAACTTTTCTACTGATATAAATTATTTTTGACTTTGTATCTACTTCAAGTTGCCAATCTTTAGTATCAACAAATTCTAAAATGAAATCAGGATATTCTTTTTCAAATCTAAATTTATTTTCGGGAGCTATATTTACTAATGCATCAGGGATAAAATTCATAACAAAACGGATAGGAGATTTCATATTTTCTAAATAGGAATTCATAATTATTTTCATATCAATTTCCTTAGTGTATAACGATATCGTATTTAAACTGCCCACCAAAACAGCAATTCATCGTTGAAAAAAATGACAATGATTTATAAATAACTTATTAGTACAACCTACTTTAAAACTTTTGACTTGAAGCACTAAATATTTCCAAGAATTAGAAAATGATTTATGCTACTCCAACTATTAATAAAAATATTTTTCACAATTTTTAATAAATAATTCAACTTGTTGTTGAATGAAATTAATCAATTCTTCTTGTTTTAAATCAGGTTCATACTTTGACACTAAATCAGCCGAACTTTTATAGACTTTATATAATCGTTCTTCGCCTTCTCCTTCAATTGATTGTAAACGATTGACTCCTTTTAAAATAACATAAGATAATTCCTTTTGATGATTGGAAGCAAGGATGCCTTTGGTTATGTTCCTTTCAAAAAAATCTATGTTAGCCCATTCGTAGTGTTGACCATACTCTGACCAAATAATAAATTCTAGTGCATTAACTTCTTGAATCATAATTTCTGTTGACAACCAAGAAGCCGAATTATCATTAGAACACAATACTCTACATTGCTTTGCAGTTTCTATATCACTTACAACTGCCAATGCTGCTTCCGATATTCCTTTTCCAACTTTATTCTTTTTAAAAAACATAAAATACCTATAATTATAAAACTACTTAACTTATACTTTCTGACAATAATAAGGATGACACTTCAGCGGTAAGAATATTATATTCCAATTAAATTTATTTTAACACTTAATTTGCAAAACCTTGTGTAGCATATTATTCCAAATATTGAAGTAAGTAGTTGAACGGGTCTTCAATGCAACTAAAGCTTCTCTAAAACTTTTTTCCGAATAGCCTCATCTTTTCTTTATTTAAACTTAGTGCTTTTATTAATCAATCTCAATTGCCCATCGGCAAAATTTACCACGCAGTTTAAGTCGAAGAATTAAGCGGGAATGAAGTCAGCTGCCCGCTGTAATTAAGTGAATTGCGGGCAGTTTTTATTTTAAAGGGGATGGGGTTACATTTCCTTTTCAGCAGTTAGTATTTTCCCTTTTACAAATTGTCCCTGCGCAATATGCTCTTTGGTGATGTAAACAATACCATCTTCGTTATGAGTGTCGCCATAAGTTGAGTGCGCTGATTTTAATCCTCCCAATATTTTTCTTGCGTCAGAGATATAAACTAAGTCGCCTGCTTCAGCAGACATTTTTGCCATATCATTTTTAGAGAAGTGCATCAGATCATCTTCTGAATCTTTTAGCTTCCAGTGAATTTTAATTACTTCGCCTTCGCGGTCATTTACTTTGCTGCCTTTGAACATTTCTTTTGCTCTTGCCAGTCCCCAAACAGTTAAGCCTTCTGTGTGTGTTGCTTCAGAATATTTGGAGTAATAATTAGACGAAATAACAACAAGCACAAGCATTAAAAATGAAAGTATCAGAAGGATGGGGAGGGAGGCTAAGTTAAATAATATAATTAAGAAAATAACAGCAGCCGCAAGAGTTATTAGTCTGATAATAGTTTTCTGATTGGGATTATTTTTTATCTTCTTAACAATATTGACTTGCTGTTTATTAGTTAGTGCAGTCATCACGCCGACAAGCGCACAAACAAATAGATTATACAAAGCACCGATGTAAGTATAAGGATGAGCAGGATCGTAATCTGTTCCGTGAGCAAATATTTGAATCAGAGGCTGGGGGTAATACATACCAAGCACCATCAACGCAACACCAACCACAAAGGTCGCAATCACAGCGGCGTTAGTAAATTTCTTCCAGAACACTCCGAGAAATATCGCAACAACAAGCGGGGAGTAAGAGTTGAGTGGAAATATCCGTGAGCTTCATAAACAGTAGGGAAATTACTAAACGGAATAACAGCAAGAACACCAAGCACAGTAAAAATAGCAGTGGAAATTCTTGCTGAGTTTAGTTCTTCTTTATCTGCTTGCTTCCATGTTTCAACTTTCTTGCTCAGCCATTTTTTTGCCGGGCGGTGAATATCATTTATATAAATTGCGGCAGTGGCGTTTAACAAAGTATCAACAGTGGACATAAGCGCCGCGGTAAGTGCAGCCATAATAAAACCAAAAACTCCCGGGTGTGAAATGATGTTAGCAACCACTACAAATATCTGATCGGGATTTGTATCGGCAGGAACTAAGGATGGGTTAACAACAGAAATAGCTTTTGCAATCCAGCCGGCATTGCCAACAACAATTGCAGAAATAGGAAGCATAATAAGAATATTAATTACAGCGGCTTTGCGTCCTTCATCAACACTTTTGCAGGACATAAAACGCATTACCAGACCCATATTCATAAATAAAAAACCAATAGAACCTGCTACTCCATCCTGCCAGAATATCCCCACAAAGTTAAAGCCGGGGGGATTATTAAAATGTGCAAGCGGGAGTTTCCACGAAACCGGAAGCAACTGCCAGAACAATCCAAATCCTCCTATGTAATCAACACCGAGGAAAAAGACGAGCAGTCCGGCAAATATTAAAATTAATCCTTGTGCAAGATCGGTGAAGATAACAGCAGTTTGCCCGCCATAAGTAATATACACGCCAACAATAAAGGCTATGACAATTATCAGTCCCATTAAAGTAACATCAAAATGAACGCCGACCAGAGTGAACTCAGGGGGGAGTAAAGGCAGTATCGCTTTGCCCATTGTTAAGAATCCGATACCTACATAGCCAACCATATAAAGCAAAAGTAAAATAGTGGCGAGGAATCTTGTTGTGGGTGAAAATCTCTTTTCAAAATATTCAGGGATTGATCTGATCTTTGTGTAAACAATGATCGGCAGCCAGCCGAAAAGAAAAAACGGAACAAAGAACCAATCATTCATATAAGTCATTGTTGAAGAGAAGCCGGCTTCAAAACCTTTTGCGGAATATTTGATGAAGCTGTGACTGCCCACCCCTGTGGCAACGATAGACATCGCAATAAGCCACCAGGCAAAACGTCTTCCGCCAAAAAAGAAATCAGTTGTTGTACGATTATATTTACTAAAGTAGGAACCGAAGAGCATAATGGCGAGGAAGTACACCACCATTACAATCCAATCGGTTGAAGTGCCCATGCTGTGAATGTTCATATTGATTTGATTTTTTTGTTAAAGATAAAGTGCCGCAAGTGTAAGCGCTGCGTGAATAAACATGAAATAGAAAAAACCGAAGTATAACATCTTCCACCAAAAGCGATGCCGCTTCAAATTTAAGTTGATTGCTCCTGATTTTTTAATAAGTATCATTCCACTAAAAAAGAACAAGCCGCCTACACCATAGAGATAAATAAAAGGCAGCCATGTTTGTTCGAATGAAGGCATAACAAAATCTCCGAATTGTTTGATTCAATATTAATTTGTGCTGGAATTATATCCTAATAATTTCAATTTAAAAATTAGTGAGGTGCTGTTTTGAAATTAAATAATGTTTAATTTGAATAATTGGAAACATTGTCAGGGAGATTTAACATTAATTTAACATTGAAACTCTTTTTAGAATTAATGGCTGCTATATCTTTGAACTACACTTAATAAATATTCTAAACAATAACGAAAGTCACTAATGAGAACAGTTAAATCACTAAGCGCATACTTACTAATATTAGCAGTAGTCAGCTTAATGTTTTCGGCTTGCAAGAAAAAAACAGATGATGTTGAGCAGACAGTATTAACAGTTAAAGGTTCTGATACGATGGTAAACCTTTCACAAAAATGGGCAGAAACATATATGAAGCTTCATCCCGAAGTTGCGATTCAAGTTACAGGTGGGGGATCAGGAACCGGTGTTGCTGCACTTTTAAATAAAACAACTGACCTTGCAAATTCATCCCGTGAATTAAAAGCTGTGGAACTAGAAGATGCTAAATCTAAAGGCGTAACTCCATTCGTTTATAAAGTAGCATTAGATGGAATTGCAGTAATAGTTCATCCTGAGAGTAAAGTTGATAGTTTAACAATTGAGCAAGTAAGAGATATTTTTTCCGGTAAAATTACAAACTGGAAAGATGTGGGGGGTGCTAATTTGCCGATCACTCTTTATGGAAGAGAAAACAGCAGCGGTACTTATGAATTTTTCAAAGAGCATGTGCTTGGGAAAGTAGATGGCAAACAAGTTGATTATTCACCATCAACACAAGTATTACAGGGAACAGCAGCACTTGGTGAAGCAGTTGCACGCGACAACAAAGGGATTGGTTACGGTGGTGTGGGATACTTTGCAGAAAGAACTGACGTGAAAATTCTATACATTAAAAAGGATAAAGATTCTCCCGGAATATTACCTTCCGAAAATAAGAAGGTAAACTATGAAGCGATCTGGAGCGGTGATTATTCTATATCACGTTATCTCTATTGCTTTACAAACGGCGAAGCAACCGGTAAAGTAAAAGACTTTATGGATTTTATAATTTCGCCTGAAGGTCAAAAAGTTGTTGAAACAATGGAATATATTCCATTACCTGCTAAAAAATAAGTTTTGTTTTTAGATGGGAAAGTTTCTTTAGAGAGAGGAAACTTTCCTTTTATTTTTAATAAATTGTCGAAGAGAGAAAATGAAAAAAATTATTTTAGGTTTATTATGCCTTTTGGGTTCTAACGTTTTACTTGCCCAGGAAAACCAGGGCGGGAAAATTTCAGGATACATGTTTGGAGATTATTTTTATAATGCTGTTAGAGACACAGGTTTATCATCATTAAGCAATGTTGCAAATGGCGGTAAGCAAGACTTAAATGGTTTTCAGTTGAGAAGAGTATATTTCACTTACGATAACGATATCTCAGAAAATTTCACATCGAGGTTTCGTTTGGAAGCTGATCAAACAGCTAATACAAGCGATGGAAAGGTAGGTGTATTCGTAAAAGATGCTTACTTAACCTGGAAAAATATTTTTAACGGCAGTGATTTGACTTTTGGTATTCAGCCAACTATGGTGATTGAAAATGCAGATGCTGACTGGGGACACAGATTTCTTGAAAAAACTATTTTGGATTTAAGAGGAATTGTATCTTCCCGCGATATTGCACTTTCATTAAAAGGTAAATTTGATTCGGATGGTGTTTTCAAATATTGGGTGATGATTGGCGACGGCTCCGGCAACAAACCCGAAACTGATAAATACAAAAGATTCTACGCTCACCTTCAATATAATCCAGTAAAAAATTTATCAGTGACTTTGTATGGTGATTTGAAATCCAAACCTGCCGTTACCGATCCACAAAGTAATTCGACTGCCAACTCAACCTTAAGTAACAACGATCTTACTTATGCTTTACTTTTAGGTTATAAAGAGAAAGATAATTTTTCAGTTGGTGCAGAAGTTTTTCTGAATACAACTCAAAATGGAATTCGGTCCTCTTCAATTGTTAAAGATAGAAACGGAATGGGTTTATCATTTTTTGGATCATATAATTTTTCTCAGCAGTTATCTGCTGTAGGCAGGTTCGATTACTTCGACCCAAATACCAATACCGATTTCAAAGGCGATTCTAGAAATTGGTTTATATTTAGTCTGAATTATAAACCAGTTGATAAAATTACAATCAGTCCAAACGTGATTGTGGAAACTTATGAAGCAATAAATGGAAGATCAATTGATGCTTCAGTTACACCAAGAATTACGTTTTATTATTCCTTTTTATAAGAGTTAAATAAAAATTCTTATTGTAAGTAAAGATGAAACTGATTGATAAAAATACAAGCGAGGAAGAAAAAGAATTTTATTCTAAATCTTCTGATTCGAAGTACGCGAAAAAAATTAAAAAATTTACCCGCACTAAAGAATCATTGATTAAATTTTTCTTTGCAGTAAACGGTGTGATGGCACTTGTTTTCATCATCTTAATTTTCATCTTTTTGTTTAAGGAAGGTTTTAAAGCTTTAGAGCATGTCGGACTTTTAGATTTTCTTTACACTACAAGATCCAATGCTAATGGCACGACGGAAACGGTATTCCAGTGGTATCCAACTTCAGATGAACCAAGATATTCTTTAATGCCTTTGATACTTGGAACATTGTTAACCGCAATTCCTGCAACAATTATTTCTACAATATTTGGAGTTGCGGCAGGTGTTTATCTATCTGAAGTTGCAAATCCAAAATGGAAAGAATTTTTAAAACCATTGATCGAATTGTTTGCGGGAATTCCAACTGTCGTAATTGGATTTATAATGTTAGTTATCGGCGCATCGTTTTTTAATGATCTTCTTCATCCCGATAATAGGTTAAATGCTTTTGTTGCATCGATAGGGTTATCGTTCGTAATAATACCTGTTATTGCATCATTAACTGAAGACGCACTTCATTCAATCCCGAATGAATTACGTATGGCTTCGTATGGATTGGGTGCAACCAAATGGCAAACTATAAGCAGAGTAATTTTACCTGCAGCATTTAGCGGAGTTAGTGCAAGTATAATTTTAGGATTTGGTCGTGCAATCGGTGAAACAATGATCGTACTTATGGCTGCCGGCAATGCTGCAAACATTACTTCAAATCTATTTCTTAGCGTTAGAACTATGACAGCTACAATTGCAGCGGAGATGGGGGAGGTATCACAAGGTTCGGATCACTATTACTCATTATTTTTTATTGGAATAGTTTTATTTACAATAACTTTTATTCTAAATCTTATTGCTGAAATTATAATCAGTAAGATGAGAAAGAAGAATACATTTTGATGGATAAAAAATGTTAGCACTTCATAAAAAGAAAAAAGATATTTTTGGCACAACAGCAATTTGGGTTGTTAGAATAATGTTCTTCTTCCTTGTAGCGGCTCTGTTACTTCTAATTGGAAAAATTGTAATGCAGGGAATTGGAAGTATATCGGTTGAATTTATTTTTGATGACCCTAAAAACAATATGACCGAAGGTGGAATATTCCCTGCGATATTCGGAACAATTGCCGTAACATTAATTATGATTTTGCTTGCCGTTCCGCTCGGTGTTTGCTCTGCGATTTATCTTAACGAGTATGCTAAAGATTCTATCCTAACAAGAATTATCCGAACATCAATAAATAATCTTGCCGGTGTTCCCTCAATTGTATTTGGTTTGTTTGGATTGGGATTTTTTATTTTGTTCATAGGAAGGGGAATGGACGATGTACTCGAAACAGGGTTACTGTTTGGACAGCCGGCATTGCTATGGGCTTCAGCGACGCTTGCAGTGCTTGTGCTGCCGATTGTAATTGTATCAACTCTCGAAGCCTTAAACTCAGTCCCAAAATCACATCGCGATGCCTCTTATGGTTTGGGCGCAACTAAATGGCAAACAATTAAAAATGTTGTTTTACCTCAAGCACGTCCCGGAATTTTGACAGGAACAATTTTAGCGATAAGCAGAGGGGCGGGGGAGACGGCACCAATTTTATTTTTGGGTGCGGCATTCTTTCTTCCTAATCTACCGGTCTCTGATTTGTGCATTGGTGATTATTGTATCCCGATGATAAACCCTGCAAAACAGTTTATGTATCTTGCTTATCATATTTTTATATTGGCAACTCAATCTTCAAATCCAACTAAATCGCTGCCTATTCAATATGGATCAACATTGGTTCTGATAGCTCTGACATTTTTATTAAATATTACTGCAATTATTTTTAGATATAGATTTAGAAAAAGTTTAGGAAGACTTTAAATCATTAATCGAAATAACAATGAAAGAAATTAAAATAATTACGAAGGGTCTTAACTTATTTTATGGCGAGAAACAGGCGCTGAAAAATATTACGCTAAATATTCCTGATAAAAAAGTTACTGCATTCATCGGACCTTCCGGCTGTGGTAAATCTACTTTCTTACGCGTGCTGAATAGAATGAACGACCTGATTGAGCATGTTAGAATTGAAGGTGAAGTCTCTGTTGACGGGGTAAATATTTACGATAAAAATATTGACGTTGTTAATCTCAGAAAAAATATCGGAATGGTTTTTCAGAAATCAAACTTATTCCCCAAAACTATTTATGAAAATATTGTTTATGGACCAAAGATTAATGGAATAAGTGATAAGAAAATACTAAACGAAATCGTTGAAAAAACTTGTGTTCAATCGGCAATTTGGGATGAAGTTAAAGATAGATTGAATGAGAATGCACTTAGCCTTTCTGGCGGGCAGCAGCAAAGGTTGTGTATTGCACGCGCCCTTGCAGTTGAACCGGAAATCATTTTGATGGATGAGCCGGCAAGCGCACTTGACCCTATTTCAACTGCAAAGATTGAAGAACTGATTCACGATTTAAAACAGAGATATACAATTGTGATCGTTACACACAACATGCAGCAAGCCGCTCGTGTCAGTGATATGACGGCATTCTTTTATCTCGGCGAATTAATTGAATTTGATCGAACAACAAAAATCTTTACTAATCCTTCTAAGAAACAAACTGAAGATTATATTTCAGGAAGATTTGGTTGATTGATTGATTTGCATCGTCATGGCGAGGAGTCCTCGACGAAGCAATCCAAATGTGATTTATTAGAAATGTCTTGTGTTACTTAGTGTCTTTGAGTCTTTGTGGCAAGAATAGATTTAGTTGAAAAAATATCTGCCACAAAAGAACTTCGTCTCAAAGATTAAATTATAACAATTAAAGGATGTAGATAACAAAGGAAATAAAATGGAACGCTTATTAGACGAACATCTTGAAAAATTAAAAACACGTGTTATTAAAATGTGCAGTCTTGTTGACGAACAAGTTCAGTTTGCAAGTAAAGCAGTTGAAGAAGGGAATCTTGAAATTGCCAAACTTATAATCGAACGCGACAATAAAGTTGATAAATATGATTTGAAGATTGATAAAATCTGCCAGAAAATATTTGCCGTTGCACAGCCAGTTGCAATGGATCTCCGCTACATAATGTCAGCGCTAACCATTAATAATAATCTTGAACGAATTGGTGATATTGCTGTGAATATTGCAGAGAGTATTTTGTTGATTCAGAAGAAACCGACTTTTTATAGCCAGACTAAACTTACAGAAATGTTTTTTCTAGCTCAGGAAATGTTGAAAGACTCAATAGACTCATTCATAAACTCTAATGCTGAACTTGCCAAAAAAGTAATTATCGCAGATGACAGATTAGATAAATTAAACGCAGAAAATGATAGCATATTAAAAGAAATAATGAAGCAAAGTGCGGACAACATCGAACCGGCAGTAGCCTTGCTTGTGATGTCGCGTGAACTTGAAAGGATAGGGGATCACTCAACAAATATTGCAGAAGATGTTTTCTTTATTGTTGAGGCGCAGCTTGTTAAACATAAGTATGAAAAATATTTTTTTGCAGATGAAAACGATGATGATATAGAAGCCTGATTAACTTAACTAAATAAAACCTGTAAAGTTTTTTGAATCATATCACTTGTGTGCGTGCTCTTTTCGCGAGGCTCAATGTTTCTCAACTTATTACCAAACATTAACCCCCAGCTTGTCATTACAACAAAGGAAGGTAATTCCGGATTCATTGTTTCAATTCTGCCAGCATAAACAGGGCTCAAAGCAAGCTTTATTATCTGCTCTTCTTTTTGTAAAAAATTTTTATACAACTCAATCTCTTTTTCGTTGATATTATCTCTGGCAGCTTTCAATATTAAATCAAACAATAATTTGTGATTGCTTTGAACATCATCTTTCAATGCGAAATAGCTTCCGAAGCGTTCAAATATTTGAAGTGACTCGTTATTAAAAATGGACTTTAATTCTTCTACAAATTGATCGCCATCCCAGCGAACTGTTTCATAAAATAGCCGATCCTTTGATTCAAAATAGTAATACAAACTTGCTTTACTGATTCTTAAATCACGGGCAATTTCATCTAAAGTTGTTTTAGATATGCTGTTTCTTGCAAACCTTTTTGCAGCAGCACGGATGATCTGAATTCTCTTTTCGTTTTCCATTTTAAATTCTAAATAATTTACTGCAATAAATTTAACGATTGTTACAGTAATAATTTGAACTCATATTCAAGTTTCTTAAACACGCTCTATTGAGGGATTCATTTTAATAATACTAAATAAGTTCGCCAGAATGATTATTAAAAAACAGCTTATAACATTGAACCATAAAAATGGAATCGAAGTGAATATAAAGCAGTAAAGCACAACTATCTCTGCAATTAATGCGGAGATAAAAGTCGGAGTTCCTTTTACCCGTTTAAAATAAAACGCCACTAAAAATATTCCGAGTATTGTTCCGTAAACAAGCGAGCCGAGAACATTTACCGCTTCGATTAAAGTTCCAAGTCTATTAGCGAATAAAGCAAATCCGATTGCGTAAACACCCCACAAAACTGTAGCAGCTTTTGAAACTTTTAAGTAATGCGTATCAGAAGCATCCTTTTTAATTAATCTTTTATAAATATCTATCACGGTAGTTGAAGCTAACGAATTTAGCTCTGCTGAAGTTGAAGACATCGAAGCAGAAAGAATAGCCGCAATGATTAGTCCAATCAACCCGGTCGGCAGAAAATTTATTACAAACGTTAAAAAAATATAATTAGTGTCGTTCGTATCGGAAGTTGGATTAGCTTTTTTTATCAACTTCTTTGCTTCGTCCCTTAAATTATTTTCCTCCTTCGAAATTAAATTAAGTTCTTCTTTAATTGAAATGGAAATATTTTTGTCGTTTCTCCCGGAAAGTAATTCTTTTGATGATTTAAGTTTTTTTTCAAACACTTCTTTGTATTTATTCTGAAGTAATGAATACTCTTGTGAATGTTCGCTTTCCAGGAGATTCTTTTCTTCGATAGGATTAAAATAAAGAGGGGGTTGGATGAACTGAAAGAAAACAAATACCATTACACCAATTAGTAAAATAAAAAACTGCATAGGAATTTTTAGAAACCCATTCATCAAAAGTCCAAGTCTGCTTTCAGTTACGGAGCTGCCGGCGAGGTAACGCTGCACCTGCGATTGATCGGTGCCGAAATAAGATAACATTAAAAATGTTCCGCCAATTACCCCGCTCCAGAAAGTGTATTT
This sequence comes from Ignavibacteriales bacterium, assembly GCA_016709155.1. NCBI lineage: Bacteria > Pseudomonadati > Ignavibacteriota > Ignavibacteria > Ignavibacteriales > Ignavibacteriales bacterium. The sequence continues at coordinate 664,860 of JADJEI010000013.1, forward strand.
GTTATTCAGATCGAAACTGAAATCTAATGCATTCAGCTTATTCATTTTCCCGGCAAGTTTTAAAGCATCGTTAAAGCCAATGTTTTCAGGCAGTAAATTGATTATCATAAAAAATGCAGCAATCATTCCGATAAAAATTATTGCCATTTGTAAGATATGAGTTTTATTTACAGCATTAGTTCCACCAATTGTAGTGTAAATGATAACAAGAATTCCGGTGATAATTACTGTGAAGTTAATATTCCATCCAAGAATAACTGAGAGGACAAGGGCAGGGGCAAAAATTGTAAATCCGGCAGCAAGTCCGCGCTGCGTTAAAAATAAAATACTGCCGAGCAAACGATTTTTCAAATCGAATCTTGTTTCAAGATATTCGTAAGCGGTATAAACATTTAAACGATGAAAGATGGGAACCGCAGTAATAGATAAAATTATCATTGCGAGTGGAAGACCCAAATAAAATTGTACAAAACCCATTCCGTCTGTGTAAGCTTGACCGGGGGTGGAAATAAAAGTAATCGCACTTGCCTGCGTTGCCATTATTGACAAAGTTACAGTTTTCCATCGTGTTGACTTATTGGAAAGGATATAACTTCTGATTGAATTAGTTTTTCTCGTGCTTATGCTTCCATAGATGACAATGAATAAAGTAAATGCAGCGAGAACAACCCAATCAATTGTGCTCATTCAAAGGCTCGTGAAAAAAAATATAGCAGGAATGTCATTAATCCAAGATCTATCAGAATCAACAAATAAATATTTCGCCACTTCTTCAAGAAAGGTGGGTGGGTTTCGTCGAGTATTATTATTTTATCCGTTTCCATTTTTATATGAAATTAGATTTATAAAAAGTTTAATTGCCCCCGGAACTCCGGCAGGGATCTGTCTAAAAAAAGATAAGCCTGTATAGATAAAAGCACCTTTACCATATTTTGAAATAAGTATGCCGCCGGTTTGTTCCTTTTCACCGGGATCTTTGAGTCCAAGAATTGTTACATACTTCTCATCCCATTTATCAGCGAAATATAATCCACGTTCCTGAATCCAATTATCAAAATCATTTACCGTTATTTCATTTGGGGTGTTGAGTATTAAATGTTTGGGATTTAAAATATTTACTGGTGAATCTTCTACTGTTATTCTTTCTCGTGATATATTAAATGGGTAAGGTCCGGGATTAATTAGAATATCTCTGTTTGTATTGTATTGTGAAAGGAATGTCCCCCCGTTAAAAATATAATCTAAGATTTTTGGCTGAAGATTTATCAATTGATCTCTGGTGTTATATGCTCTTATGCCTGAAATAATAGCGTCGAACACGGATAAATCTTTTTGTTCAATGTCTGAGTCTGTTAAAAGCGAGCAGTTATATCCAAGCTGTCGCAGATAATTAGAAATATCATCACCCGAGCCCATAATGTAACCAATGTTTTGAATGCTTTTTCTTATGTGCAGCCGAACAAATTTTGATTTAGATTCGGAAATTAAAGTCTGGATGGGGATGTGAGAATAATTAATTCGAGTTAAACTTTTTGAATAAGCTTTTCCATCAATGTTTACTATTGCTGAAACATCGGCAGCCTCTTCATTTAGCGGAGGGTATATTTTAAATGAAAAATTTTTCTCTTCGTTTTTTTTAGTTAGAAAAAAAACATAATCAACTGGTTCAACTTTCCATCCAGCGGGAATATTTAATGATAATTTACCCGCCGTGCTATCTTTGTGATTTGTTATGCTGACTTCAATTAGTTTCGGATTATCATCAGCGAATAAATAAATTTTATCTTTAATATTAACAGTAACCGGCGGTGTAATTTCAATTGCTCTATATTTTTCACCTTCAACCTGATCTACCCACCTGAACAGCACCGGTGTTTTAAAGGTTATCTCGATGCCATTAAAATTTAGGACGAATGATGCAGTAAGTGATGAGGACTTCTCCGGCATACCAATTTCAAGTTGATTTTCAATATTGAAACTTCCTTTTGAAGGCTGTTGAATAAGCCAATATGGGTGCGAGTACTGCATTGCCCCTGGTATAAACATTTCAAAATTATTTTTTTGAAACTTTCCGTTTTGTAGATTTATGTTCAAATCACTTAATCCATTAAAATCGGCAAGAAAAATATTTTTTAAAGTGATCGGAAAACCTGAACGATTAACAATTCCTGTTGATAGATTAATTTTCCCATTAGGATAACTGCTGTAATCACCCGCTATTGCCTCCAACCAAATTCCGGAACAAGCTCTAATGACTTCACTCAACTCTTTTATTTTAATTTCGCGCCAATAAGAATCATCTAATTTTTGCAATTCTGAATAGGCTTGTAATAATATTTCTAAAATTGATGAAGGATCATCGGGATTAAATTTCTTTTCTGCTTCCATTAACAGTTGCGAAACTTTTTCACTTCCTGCAACTCTCGACCACGAAAGATCAATATCCTCCAGTAAATCATTTTGTGCTGGTTCGCCATCCATTAGTTTGAAATAATTAAAATATTCCCCCCGTTTTCCTTCCGCTCCAAATCCCTGACTTTTGTGCATCGTTCTGCTGAGTGCGGCTAATTCCACATAAGATTTCCCAAGCAGGGGGTTATATTGTCCAATGTCTAAAGCTATAATTCCAATTGAATCTTTATAACTTTCATTGTATTGCGGAAGCCACGCGTTCCAAAAAATTCTTTTTGTCTGCCAGGTGCTCACAAATTCTAATTGCTCGGGAAAAATATTTGGATCAGCCGCTAAATGGAACGCTTCGAGAGCAAGAATGGCGGAAGCAGTGTGATGTCCGTGTCCGCCTTCACCAGTTGTCGGAAAACGAGTAATGATAATATCCGGTTTAAATTTTCTAATGACCCAAACTACATCTGATAATATTTTTTGTTTGTCCCAAATTTCCAAAGTTTCATCTGCAGATTTAGAATAGCCAAAATCAATTGCCCGTGAAAAATACTGTTCTGCTCCGTCAATCCTTCGGGCGGCGAGCAATTCTTGCGTCCGGATAACTCCGAGTAATTCGGATTGCTCACTACCGATTAAGTTTTGTCCCCCATCCCCTCGTGTTAATGCAAGATAGCCGGTTCTTAATTTTTGACCGTAAGAAAAATAAGAAAGTACTGCTGTGTTCTCATCATCAGGATGCGCAGCGATATAAAGCACACTGCCGAGAGTGTTTAATTTTTGCAGCGCGATTTTTATTTCTAAAGATGATAGTTCCTTAATTGGCTGTGCAGTTAATTGATTGCTTATGAAAGCTATCCCGAGTAAGAGGAGATTAAAAAACTTCCTGATTTCAGTATTCAACATAATTATCCTGATTAAAATTTATAGAAATATATCGGGTACAATAAACAGTTGTTATATTACAACTTAGAAGAGAGAAAATCAAAAGATTTTTAATCATAATTTTCTCAGAAGGAATTAATCAATGATAGGAAAAATTTTAAAAACTTGTTTTGAAGTTTAAATAGACTGTCGTTGGTAAAGAAAGAGACTGCTTCAAATTTACAGAGAGATCCCAGCTAACCTCTTCTTCAAGCTTATTATTGTATGCTGAAACCATTCGGACAGCATTTATTGCACTGATCACTCTATTTAAAATCATTGCACCAACAACAAAGCGGAGATCATTGAAAGTTTGTTCGCTTGAAACCCACATGCTTCGATAAGTTTTTCTATCTTCGCTGTTTTGCCATTTCCAGAAATATTTACTCTCATCGTATAGCTGGTCAAAATTTCTTTCCAATAATTTTTCATTATTAAAATCTTCAATACTTAAATATTCACTTATTGTTGCGTAATAGTCTTCATCTTTATCGTTATTATTTATTTCAGCTTTGTCAACCGCAAAAGATTTGTATCTATCCTGCTGCCAATTTCCATAAGTGTTCATTCCAAAATAAATGCCCCACAAGGCTCCTTCTGCTATAGTGAAATATTTTCCGCTCGAATAATTCTCGGCGTAAAGTTCGCCCATTCCTGGAAGTAAAAGTGAATAGAGAATAGCAAGTCCAGTATTTTTCCTTTTTGATTCAGTAGGGTTTGAATTCGGGTTAGAAATTTTAAAATCAATATCAGTGGTTGTTTGCAGCGATTGTTCAAGCTGCAGTAAATTATTTTGTTGAAGATTTTGAGAAAAAGTAACGGAAGAAATGATAATAATTATGGCTAATAGTTTTTGCATATTTTTTAATTGTAATTTGTGCATTAAATATGAACTAAATCAACTGAAAATTTCTTCTCTAAAATTTGCCCTTCACAGAGTCCACTTTCAACCCCTGATATTAAAGTGTCGCTAAAAGTGTTTATTAAAGAATGATCATAGGGGTGTTTAACTCTTACATAATTTGAGGAGAAACCCATCATTTCACCGTTATGATTTTCTTCTTCGAATAGCACATGTAAGTTTTTGTTGATCATTTTTTGATAGAATTCATTTTTTTTCTTTTCACTAAGGCTGCGTAGAATATTGTTTCGCTTTTTTCGTTCAACAATTGGGACAACATTTTCAAAATTTATTGCTTTAGTGTTTGGGCGTTCGGAATAAGTGAAAACATGCAAATAAGATATCGGCAGATCATGTAAGAAATTATGTGTACTTAAAAAGTCATTATTATTTTCTTCGGGAAATCCAGTAATTACATCAACACCGATTCCCAAATCTTTTATTTTTTTAGCAGCATTGGTAATTACCTTTTCGTAATCAGAAATTGTATATCGCCTTTGCATCAGACGAAGTATTTTATCACTTCCACTCTGAAGAGGAATGTGAAAATGATTGCATAATTTTTCATTATCCGCAGTCAGAGAAATAATATCGTTAGTTAAAAGGTTAGGTTCGATGGAACTAATCCTGATTCTAAATTCGCCTTCAATTTTGATAAGAGAATTTAATAAAGTGAATAGGTTTGATTGATTCTTGGAGCCGTAATCACCGACATTTACACCGGTGAGAATAATTTCTTTATATCCTTCACTAAGAAGTTTTTTAAAATCATGTATTGCAGCCTCCATGTTCATACTTCTGCTTGATCCTCGGGCGAGGGGGATGGTGCAGAAAGAACATTTATAATCACACCCATCTTGAATTTTAAAGAATGCTCGTGTCCTTGTGTCGGCTTCAGAAGATGACGAACTTCCAAACTCATTTAATTGGTCAGTTGGAGAAACGTGGATACAAGCGAGAGTGTTCTTCTCGAAATTTTCAATGAGCGAAAATAATTTGAATTTTTCATTACTGCCCAAAACAACATCAACGCCCGATATTTTTGAAATTTCTTCAGGGCGGAGTTGAGCATAACATCCTGTTACAATTATGAATGCCCCGGGATTAATTCTTAATGCACGACGGACTAATTGCCTGCATTCTTTTTCAGCATTCTCAGTAACAGTGCAAGTGTTAAAAACAAAAATGTCAGGTCTCTCATCAAATTTTACGATTTCGAAATTATGCCCGAGAAATTGAGAACCAATGGAGGAGGTTTCAGCGTAATTTAATTTACAGCCTAAAGTATGTAATGCTACACGGTTTTTCATAAATGAAAGGAATAAAAAAGGAGCGGAAAATCCGCTCCTTAATTAAGAAATTAAATTATTCAGAGTCTGGTGTTTGTGCAGGCATTGATGGAACTTCCGGAGTTTCAAAAATAGGAAACTCAGAAGAATCAATCACACCCATTTCAGCTTCACGAATATCTTTTATAGATGTTTTTTCGAGCTTATGCGCATTTAGATAATTCTGAATTTCTTCTTCAGATTTTTCTTTTAGTGCGGCAATAGCACTTAAAACAATTTTTTTATTTTCTTTATCGAACTCGATTACCTTGAGAGGTAAGACCGCGTCAATTGGAAAATGATTAGCAAGGTTTTTTATTTTTATAGTTGCCAATTGTGTAGCAGGCACAAATCCATCAACCTTTTCGGGTAGTTCTGCAATTAAACCCTTTTCGATTATTCGGACAACTTTGCCGTTAGAAATTGAACCAACAGAATAAATTTGCTCGAACGAAGCCCAAGGGTTTTCATTTACTTGTTTATGACCCAAAGAAATTTTTCTCTGTTCAACATCAACCCCAAGAACGATTACTTCAAGTTTTTCACCTTTCTTAACTACTTCACCGGGATGACGGATTTTCTTAGTCCATGACAAATCTGAAATATGAACAAGACCATCAACTCCGGGTTCAAGTTCAACGAAGACTCCAAAGTTAGTCAGGTTGCGTGCAACACCGTTGTGTCTTGTTCCGACAGGATATTTATGCATTAGGCTTTCCCATGGGTCGGGTTCGAGTTGTTTGATTCCGAGGGAGATTTTCTTCTCTTCTTTATCAAGACTCAAAATGATTGCCTCGATCATTTGACCCATTGAAACAACTTGTGAGGGATGTTTGATATGCTGAGTCCAGCTCATTTCAGAATTATGAATAAGCCCTTCGATACCTTTTTCAATTTCAATAAATGCACCATAATCAGTAAGCGAAACAACTCTGCCGGTGACTTTTTTACCGAGCTGATATTTCTCTTCGATATTATCCCAAGGATGTGGTAACAGTTTTTTCAGACTAAGAGAAATTCTTCTCTTCTCCTCATCGAAATCAGTGACAACAACCTTAATTACTTCGTCAAGTTTAACTACTTCGTTTGGATGGTTGATTCTTCCCCAGCTTAAATCAGTAATGTGAACCAAACCATCAACACCGCCAAGATCAACAAATACTCCGAAGTCCGTAATAGCTTTTACAGTTCCTTCGAGTATCTGTCCTTTTTCGAGGCTGTTGATGATAGCCATCCTCTGATCAGAAATTTCTTCTTCAACAAGAACTTTATGAGATACCACAACGTTTTCTGTTGGGATGTTTACTTTTACAACTTTAAAATCCATAGTTTGACCCACGAATGCATCAAAGTCTCTTATTGGTCTAACATCAATTTGAGAACCGGGCAGGAATGCATCCATTCCGAGCAAGTCAACAACCATTCCGCCTTTAATTCTTTTAACAATTTTACCTTGAAGAATTTCACCTGTATCGTGTGCACGTAATACTTTTCCCCAGATTTTAAGAAAATCAGCACGCACTTTACTTAATACAAGATTCCCTTCCTGATCTTCAACGCTTTCGAGAACTACTTCAACCTCGCCGCCGATTGTTATTTCCTCATCCTCGCGGAATTCGTTCTTCGGGATAGAACCTTCGGATTTAAAGCCGACATCAAGAATCACCGCATCGCCTTGAAGACGTACGATTTTCCCTTTAACTAATTCACCCTCTTTAACATCTTTGAAGGAATCAGCGTAAAGGTTTGCCAGAGTTAAAAACTCTTCCTTAGAATATTGATCTGTATTGAATTTGTTTTTTGCTTTTTCAAAGTCATTGAGAGTAACTGCGACTTTTGCCGAGCCTGGTTTTGTTTCAGACATTTTGTCTCCTGAAATATTGTCCGCTTTTCTTATTCAAACCATCAGAAAATAAGCAAAGCGAAAAGTTTAGTTATACAAAGTTTGTTAAAGATGGTTTTATAAATTTTTTATTTCTATGTTTTTCTGTTTTGCAGTTTTTTTAATTTGATCAATAATAATATTGACCTGTTCGTCAATTGTAATATTAGAAGTATCAACTTCAATTGCCTCAGCGGCTTTTCTTAAAGGGCTAATCTTTCTTGTAGAATCAATTAAATCCCTCTGTGAAAGATTATTTTTTATTTCACTTATCAAGACTGACTTGCCTTCTTCAGAAAATTCTTTCGATCTTCTTGAAGCGCGCTCGTCAATGGAACAAGTTAGAAAAATTTTAACATCAGCTTCGGGGAATACAACGGTTCCGATATCTCTTCCCTCCATCACAACTCCGCTCCTAACTTTACCCATTTTTTGCTGCTTCTCAACGAGTGCTTTTCTAACACCTTCAATTTTACTAACGGGGCTGACATGGGAATTTACTTCCAAACTTCTAATTTCATCAGTTACATCAGTGCCGTTTATCGAGACAATCGTTTTTCCATTCTTAAAATCCAAAACAATTTCTGAATTTCTTGCGATTGAAATAATCGCCTCATCGTTATTAAGAACACCATTTTTAATTGCTAGTAAAGTTACGGCTCTGTACATTGCCCCGGTATCTATGTAAAGATAATTTAATCTTTCAGCAATTCTTTTTGCGGTTGTGCTTTTACCGGAACCAGCCGGACCATCAATAGCAATGATTAAACCTTTTGGCATAGGCTTCAAAAATAGGAATATTCAGGGATTTTATCAAAAAGCGAGATAATAAAAATTAGTAAGCTGCGGCACTTATTAATCATTCAATTTCCTGTCCATTCAGCTCATTCTTTATTAGATCAATGAATGGATCGCCAGAATTAGAAATGCTTGGATTTTGAACAGCGGTTTCTTTTTTAGGGAGTGGTTTTTCTTGTTTCTCCTCACCAATGCTGAATGAATATCTTTTCCCAAAAACTTCAAATGCTTTTTTGGTTAAATATTCCGAATGAAATCGAATAGCGTCCTTACCCTCTTCGCTGTCAATTTTAACTTCAAGCTTATTTCCATTTACGTTCAGAATTTTCAGTTGGTGCATAAAAGGTCCCAGCGATAAATATTTTTCATCCGCAACCGATGCAGTAAATCCCTGCCACTTATTAATTATACCGTCAATATCTGTCAAATTATTTGAAGATACATTTACGGAATTAGAAAATTCATTTATAGGTTTTACCAGAGCCTCTTTTTTAGTTATAATTTTTTGCGTGTTATAATAAGCTTTTTTTTCCTGATTGATTTCCTGTTTGGGAGAGGCGAAAAATTTTTCCGGGGGTTTTTCATTTACAATATTACCACTTCCAGAATCAGAACTTGAGTTTTGAATGTTATCAATTACATTGCTGATCAGCTCTGTCTTTTCAAATCCGACAAGATGACTTAATATTATTTCAATTTTTAATTTTTGGCTCGAAGAGAATTTTAAGTCATTCTGATTTTGATTTAGAAAATTTAATATTCTTAAAATATCAGCCTCAGAAAATTTATCCGAATATTCGAGGTATCTCTCTTTATAAATTTCAGCGCTTTCAATCAACTTTGATGAGTCAGTTACAATGACAGTCAAAACATTTCTGAAATGTTCGATTAGTCCGCCCATAAAATCAATAAAGTTCCAGCCGTTATCATATAATTTATCAGTGATATCAAAAACTGCTTTGAAATCTTTTTTAATTATTGCATTTGTAAGATCAAAATAAATTTCCTCATCAATGAGATTAAGCATTTGAATCACTGTTTCCGAATCAACATTATTGCCGCAAAAAGAAACGACTTGGTCGAAAAGACTTTCGGCATCTCGTAAAGCTCCATCAGCTTTTTTGGCTATGATAGTTAATGTTTTATCGTCAATAGATACTTTTTGGTCTATCGCAATTTTAATTAATAAATTTTTAATTGTATCTATTTGAATTCTTCTGAAATCAAAACGCTGGCAGCGGGAGATAATTGTCAGTGGAACTTTGTGAACGTCTGTTGTTGCAAAAATAAATATTGTATGTTCCGGAGGTTCTTCAAGTGTTTTTAAGAACGCGTTGAAAGATTCTTTCGTCAGCATGTGAACTTCGTCTATGATATAAACTTTGTACTTGCCGACGGTTGGGGCATATTTTACGGAATCGCGCAGTGTCCTGATCTCATCTATCCCTCTGTTTGAAGCACCGTCAATCTCTATAAAATCAAGCGATTGATTATCTCCGATTGATTTACACATTGCACATTCATTACAAGGTTCACCGTCAATTAAATTTTCACAGTTGATCGCTTTTGCAAAAATTCTTGCTGTTGTAGTTTTTCCCACTCCCCTCGGACCGGTAAACAAATAAGCATGAGCAATTCTTTTATTGGTGATGGCATTCTGTAAAGTTTTTGTAATGTGTTCCTGTCCGACAACGTCTGCAAATTTAAGCGGGCGGTATTTTCTTGCACTTACCAGGTAACCTTTTTTTTCTTCCATAATACTAAAATGAAATTGTTGTTTTATTAAAAATATTATTAGCTAAATAACTGCAAAGTCTCTGTAAATATAATTGGTCTGTCCTGCTGAATGCATCCAACTCAGTGCTATCAACATCCAGCACAGCCAGCAGCGCACCGTCTTTAACAATGGGAACGACAATTTCAGATTTTGATTCTGCATCGCAAATAATATGTCCTGGAAATTCGTTTACATTTGGTACAATAACTGTCCTTTTTTCTTTAGCAGCGGTTCCGCAGACACCTTTACCGATCAAAATATTTGTACAGGCAACTTTGCCCTGAAACGGACCAAGAAATAATTTTTCTCCGTCAAAAAAATAAAACCCTACCCAGCTAATTTTTTCAAACGACTGTTTTAAAGCTGCACAAAAATTAGCGAGTTTTGAAATTAATTTATCATTTGACTCCAGCAGCGAAAAAATTTGATTTTCTAAAAGAACATATTGTTCATCTAAAGTCAACGCTTTATTTGTAATCAATGATTCTTCCATTTACTTTTTACCATTTTTTTTATGAGCGATAGTCTTAGAAACATTTCTTCCCTTTTTCGCATCGTTAAAAATATATGGTATAGCATCCTCAATATTACCAATAGGAATGATTTTCATTCCTTCTTTTACCATTGGAGAAATTTCTTTTAGATCAATTTCATTGTCTTTTGGAATAAGCACTGTGGAAATTCCGGAACGTTTTGCAGCGAGTAATTTTTCGTTCAAACCACCAATTGGAAGAACAATTCCTTGTAAAGTAATTTCACCTGTCATTGCCACATCGTTTGAAGCAGCCCTGCCGCTGATAACGGAGTACATCGCCATTGTCATTGTAATTCCTGCTGAAGGTCCATCCTTTGGTATAGCCCCTTCGGGCAAGTGAATATGAATTTCTTTCCCCTTAAAAAAATCAGGGTTGATCTTTAATTTTTTCGCATTCGATCTTAGATAACTTAATCCAGCTTGAGCCGATTCTTTCATCACATCACCGAGCTGTCCGGTCAAATTTAATTTACCGGCACCGTTCATAATAGTTACATCAACTGTAAGCAATTCGCCGCCGACACTTGTCCATGCTAATCCGGTTACACTTCCAATCCTGTTTTCTTTATTATGGCGTTGATGTCTGAACCGGGGGGTTTTGAGATATTCCTCTACTTTGATCTCATCTATAATATGATCAACGATTGCCTTTTTCTTACCGTTCGATGATTCGTGAACTACGATATCCCGCGCTGTTTTACGACAGATTGAAGCAATTTCGCGCTCAAGATTTCGAACTCCTGCTTCACGAGTGTAATCGGAAATTATTTTTTTGATTGCGGATTCTTCAAATTTAATTTTTTTATCTTCAAGACCATGAGCCTTTAATTGCTTTGGGATAATATGTCTTTTTGCGATTTCATTTTTTTCAAAATCAAGGTAGCCGGGAAGTTCAATGATCTCCATTCTATCCTGCAGAGGAAGGGGTATATTATAACGGAGATTAGCTGTTGTAATAAACATTACCTGTGAAAGATCATAATCAACTTCAAGGTAATGGTCGTTAAATGAATGATTTTGTTCGGGGTCCAAAACTTCAAGCATCGCCGAAGAAGGATCACCGCGAAAATCCATACTCATTTTATCTATTTCATCTAATAACATAACAGGATTTATTGTGCCTGCTTTTTTCATGGACTGAACAATCTTTCCGGGCATTGAACCGATGTAGGTTCGGCGATGTCCTCTTATCTCGGCTTCATCACGAACACCGCCAAGACTTATGCGAACAAATTTTCTGCCTAATGCTCTTGCAATTGATTTACCAAGCGAAGTTTTTCCAACGCCGGGAGGTCCGACAAAACATAAAATTTGTCCTCGCATTTTTTTAACAAGATTTAAAACCGCTATGTGCTCAACAATTCTTTCTTTGGGTTTTTCCAAACCGAAATGATCCTCGTCAAGAATTTTCTGAACGTGATTAATATCAAGATTATCTTTTGTTCTTTCTGCACATGGAACCTCCGTCAGCCAGTCAAGATAATTTCGAATAACAGTTGATTCGGGCGACATGGGTGGTGTTTTTTTAAGCTTGTTAAATTCTTCAATTGCTTTTGCATGAGCTTCTTCAGGCATTTTTGCTTTTGTGATTTGCTCGCGGATTTTTATAAATTCCGGTGAAGTATCTTCATCTTCGCCAAGTTCATCCTGAAGGATTTTTATTTGTTCCTGAATAATAAACTTTCGCTGAGTTTTCGCAATGTTTTCCTGAACTTTGTTATCAATTTCTTTCTCTATCCTCAAAATATCAATTTCTGAATTAAGGATTTTAATTACTTCGAGGTATTGTTCTTTCAAATTAGCCTTTTCGAGGATAGCTTGTTTTACATCCACAAACTGATTTATGTTTGCTGCGACATAAAAAAGTTTTCTATCGGGTTCATGAATATTTTCGAAAGCAGTCAGCGTCTCATTCGGAATATTTCTACTGATCTTTACATAGTCTTTAAAAAGTTGATTCATCTGCCGGATCATCGCATCCATCTCGTGGTCATTTTCAGCTTCAGAAATGACTACCTCAATTTTAGCCTCAAAAAATTCAGTCTTATTCGTGAAAGAAATTATTCTTCCCTGGATCAATCCATCAACTAAAATTTTAATCAACCCGTTAGGGAGTTTTAGAATTTGCACAATCTTTGCGATAGTTCCATCAATATAAATATCCTCAGCGCGTGGATCTTCAACACTTGATTTTTTCTGCGTTGCAAGGAAAATATATTTAGATTCTTCGAGCGCAAAATTAGCTGCGCGTATTGATTGCTCTCTTCCAACAAGGACGGGGAAAATCATATACGGAAAAATTACAATATCTCGTAATGGCAAAACCGGAAGTATCTCCGGAATGCTATCAACAATAGATTCCTGATCTTTGTTAATTAGTAATTCTTTATCTTTTAATTTGTTCAAATCGTTCTCCTGAATTTTCTTTTCGTAAAAACACAATCAAAATATATCAAAATACTTACCTGCTTTCAAGGAAGATAAATTGGTGCAGATCACTAAATGGCTGTTAAACTTGTTCCTGCCTTGATATTGCAATATATCTTGAGGTTGCGTTTACGCCTGACCTTGACTATGATATTGAAGCCCGCATTCTACTTATATTAGAAGTAAAAAAATAATATGATTACTGACATAATAAATATTTCGCGCGAAGCAGGAAGTGTAATTCGTGAAGGATTTGGAAAACATCTTCAAATTGAATTCAAAACGAATGAATCAAATCTTGTTACACAGATAGATAAAGCAGCAGAAAAAATTATTGTTGATTTTATTAAGAAGAAATATCCCTCGCACGGAATAATTGCCGAAGAAAGTGGTGAAGTAAATTCTCGAAGCGAGTATGGTTGGGTGGTTGATCCACTTGATGGTACTACAAATTTTGCACACGGACTACCAATTTTTTCTGTATCTATCGGGCTGAGAAAAAATAATCAGACCATCGCAGGTGTTGTGTATGATGTTATACAAAATATAGTTTACTCTGCAGAACTCGGTGCAGGATCTTTTGCAGATTCAAAAACAATCCGGGTTAGTAAAACAGATAAACTTAAGCGGGCTTTGCTAGTAACAGGATTTCCATATAACATTTCCGAAAATCCTGAAAATGCATTTGAAAGATTTACGGCTTTAACTAAATCCTCGCGGGGGATGAGGCGGCTTGGTTCGGCAGCAATTGATTTTTGTTATGTTGCCAACGGTGTGTTTGACGGATTCTGGGAAGTGTTCCTGAATCCGTGGGATTTGTGCGCAGGCAAATTAATCCTTGAAGAGGCAGGGGGACTCGTTACAGATTTCGATGGAACTAAAATTGATATTTTCACTCCAAGAATTCTCGCAAGCAATTCAGTAATACATCAACAGATGATAGAAATATTAAAATTGTAGCGAACAGGATATATCTGTGCGGTCAATTTCTTTGAAGAAAAACTACGCAGTTGTGCGATCGCTCAGCATCGAAAATTTTATCTCTCCAAACTCTGGTACATTGTATCAATTATATTTTTGTACCGCTCTTCGACAAATTTCCTTTTCACACTAAGTTTGGGTGTTATCTCGCCTGATTCAATACTGAACGGTTGATCGAGTAGAGCGAACTTTCTAACACGTTCGTAGTTTGCCAGTTTTTTCTGGAAATGATCCATTTCATTGTCAAGGAGTTTGTAAATCTCTTCATCTTTGGTCAGGTCCTCAACCTTTTTGTAAGCAATGTTGTGTGAATCTGCATATTCTTTTAATGCCTCAAAATCAGGAACGATTAATGCAGTTAAAAACATTCTTCTATCGCCGATAAGAACAAACTGATCAATATATTTGCTTGCAAGGAACATACTTTCTATCGGGGTAGGGGCAATATATTTACCTGCTGAAGTTTTAAAGAGATGTTTCTTTCTATCGGTGATCACTAAAAATCCTTCTGCATCAAACACACCTATATCGCCAGTGTGCAGCCATCCATCTATTATAGTTTCGTCCGTTTCTTTTTTATTCTTGTAATAACCTTGCATAATATTTGGACCTCGTGCGAGAATTTCACCATCGGAGGCAATCTTCACCTCTACATTCGAAAACGGTTTTCCAACTGAACCAAATTTATAGTCATCAAGTTTGTTCGCAGAAATAACAGGTGAGGATTCAGTTAAGCCATATCCTTCAAGGATAATAATCCCTGCTGCCTCAAAGAATTCGCCAAGGTCCCGAGAAAGTGCAGCTCCGCCTGAAATAAAAAACTTCAATCTGCCGCCTGTTTTCTCTCTTATTTTTTGAAAGACTAATTTATCTGCAAGTGCATGCTTTAAATTGAGTGTGAGGGGAACATTTTTATTTCTTTTTGCTTTTGCATAGTCCCTGCCAATTTCCAACGCCCAGAAAAATATTTTTTGCTTCTTAGCAGGCTGGCTTTCAACGTTCTTAATAATTTTTGAATAGATCCTCTCAAAAAGTCTTGGCACGGTTGTCATCAAAGTCGGTTTTACTTCGATAAGGTTTTGTGCAACAGACTCAATACTTTCAGCATAATAGACTGTAGCACCGGCGGCAAAGGCAGTGTAGAATCCCCCCATCCTTTCGAAAATATGGCAGAGCGGCAGAAAGGATAAGAATATATCATCTTTTGCTATCGGGTATGTTGCGAGTGCGGAATTTACATTTGATAAAATATTTTTGTGTGAGAGCATCACGCCCTTTGGTTCTCCTGTTGTGCCCGAAGTATAAATTATGGTACAAAGATCATTTTCCTTTGCAAGCTTCAAGCTATCCTTAAAAAAATCAGGGTGGTTCGCTCTTAAATTATTACCAAGATTTTGAACTTCGGAAAATGTATGAAGATTTTTTGTTTCTGTTTTGTCTTTTTCATTAAGCAGGACAATAAAATTTAAGTAGCGGCACTTGTCTTTTATCTTTAATAGCTTTGTCAATTGAAGTTTAGTTGAAACGATTATTCCTTTTGCTTCGGAATTATTCAAAATAAATTCAACTGAATCAGAAGTAAGGGAAGGGTAGAGGGGAACATCAACCGCACCTAAGCCAAGAATCGCAAAGTCCGCATAAACCCATTCAGGTCTGTTTTCTGAAAGTATCGCTACTTTGTCGCCTTTACCAATTCCAAGTTCTGTTAAACCAAAGGCAAAACTTCTGGTCTGCTCTTTTAATTCAGCGTAGGTAATACCAGCATATTTACCATTCACTTTACGAGAGATGATAAATTTTTCAGGATTCTTAATACCGTAATCGTCGGTGAGAAATTCAAAAAGTTCAGGGATGGTTTTGCAGGCTTTTAGTATTGCCATATTTCTCTAGCTCCTTCTGTTCATTAATTAAATTGCTGAAATAGTTTCTTATTGAACTCGGATAAATTTTCTAATTATTTTCGACTAAGGTTTAAGTGCAGACATCTGCGCCGCAAAATAATATCAAATAAATTAATTCCAAATAAGATGAATCGAGATTTTCACCAAAGGCACGGCGACTCAAAGTTTAAATTTTAAGGCAAACCGAAAATTAAAGTCCCGCTTTTATAAGGCGTAACATTTTTTATGAAATGTTTTATTAACCGATCAACTGTAATTGATCCAACATCGAATTTGAGATCAAAAATAAAAAATCATGTAAAAATCATCTTGTCTTACTTACATAAGATTGTAAAAAATGTACGTAAGATTCTATCTTGGGTGTCCGAGATGTGACCTTGGGTGTCCAAGATGCGATCTTGGGTGTCCGAGATGTGATCTTGGGTGTCCAAGATGCGATCTTGGGTGTCCGAGATGTGATCTTGGGTGTCCGAGATGTGATCTTGGGTGTCCGAGATGTGATCTTGGGTGTCCGAGATGTGATCTTGGGTGTCCAAGATGCCATCTTGGGTACATAAGATGTCATCTTATGTGCGAAATTTAGCGATTTTCAAGGTTTGGGATGATTTTTAGATGAAATAGTTGCGGAGTGGGAAGGGACTGGAAAGCTTATAACTTAAAAGCAATTGGAAAGGCGGGCATTTTATTAATGATTGAAATTAATTGGGTTCATCTCTCACATCTTCAAACTGTTTTAATCGGAACCTGCCCTTCTCCTTTAAAGGAGAAGGGTTCTTTTTCTTCAAAGATAGGGATAAATCAAACGTTTTTGCTGAAGGTCCTTTGATTTGGAGAAACTTTCAGAGGTTCAACAAATTTGCATTTTTGTTTGAATCATTTTATTAGCAGCATCTGCCTGGATTCATTGAAAAGAATTTTTCCATCTTTCATTGCTGAGATTCTGTAAATGTAAACTCCGCTTGAAAGAGTGCTTGCTTCAAATGTTTTTTCGAAGTTTCCTGTTTCAAGTTCTTCATTTACAAGTTCTGCTACTTCTCTACCAAGAATATCATAAATTTTTAGTGTTACAAAACTCCTCTCTGGAATTGAGAAGCTGATTGCTGTGCTTGGATTAAAAGGGTTGGGGTAGTTTTGTTTTAATGAATATTCGATTATCGTATTAGCATTTGTTTCGGTTGAAACGGGATTAGGGTTGTAGGCAAGCTCATAATATCCTGTGTCTGGCTTCGTTGAATATTCCGGGACTATTCCTTCATCAACCGCATAAATTTTATAATAAAAGTTATATTCGTTTTTCATCAGGGTTGAATCTAATACATAAGAAATAGAGTAATTACTGGAATTTGGCAAATTCACAGCGAGAGTAGTTGGATTATTAAATGTGGAATCTCCATTTGAATAATGGCTAAACATCAGAACTGAGTCTATAAAATTTACATTTATATAGGTGCTAAAGGAACTGTAATCATGATCAACAGTAAAGTTCCACTCCAAGTTGAAATTATTGGTGGTCAGTACAGGTTGAAAATTTATTATCGGTTTGACATGATCAGAATAATAATTAACACCAGAAGAATCGAAGAGTATTGCACGAATCATTTTTCTTACACAGTATTCATAAGTCCAGCCTGGGGCTGAAGAAAAAGATTCTTCATTTGTTTCCCCGAGCTTTTCTGAATAGTATGTATGAGAGCCCCAAGAAGATCCGGGACCACCCTCCTCTGCCCAAAAATTTCCCTTTGAATAATAAACTGAATCAAAAATGCTTATAAAAATTGGTTCTACTATTGTTGCATTTTTTATTTCGTGGGTGTTAAATAAAATATGTTGAACAGTGGAGCCTTCATTAAGAGTATAATCCATTATAATATAATCCTGATCGTTCCAATTTAGTAAAAATTTATTATTTTCTTTGTCATAACGTACCCAATCGTTCACTTCACCTTGCAGCAGAAAATATCTTTCACTGGCTATTATAGTATCCCTATCAACATAATAAATAGCATTTCCTGCAAAATGGTTATTGCATCTTTTATTAAATTGCCATTTATTTCCCAATGCTAATGGAAAATAATTTTCCCCTATATACGGCTGGTAAGACGGATCATACAAAAACACACCACTATTTGTGGCAGCAAACACCAATGAATCGACAAAAGCAAATGCACTTGGGTAGTCGCTACCAGAGGGACCTATATATGACCAGCTTAAACAATTGTCCAATGATCTATAGCCCGGACCAGCATAAAAATTATGATATTTGTCCATGAATAAAAATTCCAGTTGAGTTCCTGAAATTTCGCTCCAACTTTCTCCATTATTGGTTGATATTAATCTTGTACTCCACTTGTTTGCATAAATATGATTTGAGTCATCTATTACAATTCCCCAAATTGATAATGGTAATGCTGCATCATAAACTAATTCCCAATCAGCGCCCAAATTAGTGGTTCTATAAATTTCACCATCCCCACTACCAGCGAAAACGTTATTTAAATTATTGGCTGCAATAGACCAGATGATATCATTTGCAAAACTGTTTTCTAACCATGAGTTTCCGCCATCTGAAGAATAGACAACTTTTCCATCATAAGTTCCTGCCCAAATCCAATTATTTGGACTTACTGTTATTGAAAATATTTTATCATTTGAAGCAAGGGAAAGTGTCCAATTATCTCCTTGATCTGTAGATTTATAAATTCCACCATCCACATCATTCCCGCCCCACAAAACACCTATACTGTCAATAGCGATACGATAAAGTCTAAGTGATCCGCTTCCAAGACGAGTCCAGGTTGCGCCTAAATCAGTAGAACGATAAAAATAGTTCCCGGCTGCATTTCCAGCAAAGTAAAGATTTTGCTCGCCATCATATAGAATATCATATACATAAATATCAGAAGTGATACTTTGCCAATATAGTGTTTGGGATTGTGTGGGTAAGGTAGTAGTAATAATTATTGAAAAGATCAAAAAGTAAAAAATGAATCTTATTATTTTCATATTAACAAATCCTATAAAATCTTGATAAAAATGTAAACAATTAAAACTCAATTAGCAATAGTACAGAATGTACGGATTAATTCTTAGTGACTACGAGAAATAAAAAGTCCCGCGTGAAAGCGGGACTTAAGTTAAATACTGAAACTATTAAATGAAAAATTATTTCACTAAAAGCATTTTCTTAGTTTCAATAAAATTGCCTGTGGCTAATCTGTAGATATAAACTCCGCCGGCAAGATCGGCAGCATCGAAAACTGCGTTGTACGATCCAACTGACATGGTTTCATCAACAAGATTTGCAACTTCATTTCCAAGTATGTCATATACTTTTAACGAAACGTGAGTTTCTGCAGGAATTTCATATCTAATCACCGTTGAAGGGTTAAACGGATTTGGATAATTTGAAAGTTTATATTCAGTGATTGACTCAACGGGTTTATTCAATGTAACTTCATCATCGTTTAATGAATAGAAGTCATTTACTAATTCTTCAGCCGGTTTCATTTCGCTTTTATTTAAAGAAGCTTGAATGAAATGTCTGCCGAATTGTTTTTCAATTACCTGTTGTTCCTGATCAGCTAAAACATTTTCGCCAAATCGTGCAGGTACACCGGAGAGTTCGATGTCATCAAAGTAAGCGCCTTCACTTAAACCGCTGCCGTTTGAGAAAAATCTAAATCTGAAACTAAATGTAGTGAAGCCTGTCAAGGTAAATACTTTTTGTGACCATGTTGTTCCACCTGTTCCAGACCATCTTTGTGCTTCCACCCACGTGCCTGAAGAATTCTGATATTCAAAAGCTACATAGTCAGCTGAGTTTTTCGTTTTGTAATATAACCAGAAACTGAACTCAACCCCTGTGTATCCGCTAACGCCAAGACCGGTTAGTTTGGTTGCGTAAGTGTTCATATTGTTATCATAAGACTGACCTGCTTTATTGCTAAAGTCAGCACAATAAACACTCCAGCTTCCGGAATGAATTTTAGCGCCGCTGCTTTGATCGCCCCAATAATCTAATCCGCTTGTTCCGTTTAAATCGGATGAACTCCAATTAGCTCCGGGAACTTCGCTGCCAGCTAATTCAAATCCTTCGCTGTAAATTACTACGGGATTTCCGCCTACTGTAGAGATAGTTGCCGTTGTATTCGCGGTACCGGTGAATCCATCGTTATCTGTAACGGTTAAACTTACATTATAAGTTCCCGCTGCAGCATAGGTATAGGAGGGGTTAGCTGATGTGCTGGTATTCCCATCTCCAAAATTCCATAAATAACCAACGATAGAACCATCAGGATCGTTGCTTCCGGTGCTGCTGAAATTTATTGCTGTTCCTTCGATTCCTGCGTACGGTCCATTAGCAACTGCAACGGGATTTGTTCCACCACCACCGCCTGTTGTCCATAATGTTGATCTTGTTCCATCAAGAGTAGCATTCTCTCTGCTTGATTGATTGATCGTAAAAATATTCATGCAAGCATCGTCTGTGTAATCCATATAGTTTTCAATCATATCAACTGAACTGCAGGAAACGTGACCGGTTGGACAGCCATAGTTTGGAGCACTTACGAATGGAGTATCATCGCAGTAATCACCGGGTGCTGAGCAGCCGCCTTGAAACGTGTGATATAAATTTAAATAATGTCCGATTTCATGAGTAGCTGTTCTTCCAAGATGAAAAGGAGGGTTAATTGTGCCGGTAGTACCGAACGCTGAGTAAAGACAAACAACACCATCTGTTGCTGAAGGTCCGCCGGGAAATTGAGCATATCCTAGTAAACCACTACCGAGATTACAAACCCAGAGATTTAGATAATGAGCAGGATCCCAAGGGTCAATTCCACCGTTTGCTGTTCTTTTAACATTGTCATTTGTGGAGAAAGAAGTAACTGTGGTTAAAGTTCTGGTAATTCCATTTGTTGGATTGCCGTTCGGATCAGTAGTTGCAAGATAAAATTCTATTTCGGTATCTGCACCAACCGGATTTGTGTTATAACCATTTGTGCCAAACATTTTTCTGTAGTCTTCGTTCAATACTGTAATTTGAGATTGAACTTGAGCATCAGAAATATTCTGTGCAGTAGTTTTATAAACGACATGCACGACAACCGGAATCTGGCGAATCACACCGCCGGTGAATTGCCCTTCCCCGGAAATAATTCGATTTTGCATGTCCATTTCAATTTGCTGCATCCGATCTTTAAGAGTCGGATCTTCTTTCATCAAACGATCAAGAACTTCCATGCTTCCGCATCGATCTTGAATTTGACCCCAGATTTTTGGCTGCATTCCTGCCAAGAGAACTACTAAAAGAACGAGTAGTTTACGTATCACAGTGTACTCCTTTTATTATGAGTTTTAATTGATTGTTGTTTATAAAATTTTGGAGCAGATAAAAAAATCCGCCGTTAAAAAATATTTATTTAGAAATTTGAAATAGATTAATCAGAACGTCACTCAACTTGGCAGTAAAAATATATTCAAGAAATATATGGAGCAAATAATTTTAGGATAAAAATCAAAAAATTTTTTAGCGGGTTTGTTTCATTTTAGTAACGATCAAGTTTGAATTTTTCACCGAGGTATAATTTTCTAACTTCCTCATCATTGGCAAGAGTCTCCGAATCACCCTGTTTGAAGATAATACCATTGATTAAAATATATCCGTTATCAACTATACTCAAAGTCTCGTGTACGTTGTGATCTGTGATCAATACGCCGATACCTCTGTTCTTCAGGTTCGCCACAATTACCATAATATCTTCGACCGCTATCGGATCAACACCGGCAAAGGGTTCGTCAAGTAAAATAAAACTTGGATCGGTGGCAAGTGCACGTGCAATTTCTGTGCGTCTTCTTTCGCCACCGCTAAGCTGGAAGCCCTTGCTTTTTCGTAATGATGAAATTGACAGCTCATCGAGAAGTTTATCACACTTGGTAAGTCGTTCTTTTTTAGTAAGCTTAGTCATCTCAAGTACGGCGAGCAGGTTATCTTCAACGCTTAATCTGCGGAAGATGGATGCCTCCTGAGGCAGATAACCAATACCCATTCGAGCACGTTTGTACATCGGTACTTTAGTTATTTCTTTATCATCGAGAAAAACTTTTCCTTTATCCGGTTTTATCATTCCCGTGATCATGTAAAAGGTAGTGGTTTTACCTGCACCGTTTGGTCCAAGCAAACCAACTATCTCCCCCTTGGAAACTTTAATGCTTGCTTTGTTTACTACAATACGCTTCTTGTAAATTTTAACAAGGTTATCACTTCTTAATGTTACGGAATTAGCAGTCATTCGTTATTCCAATCAAACTTTTTTCTATTGTGAAAGTATTTAAGTAAAGAATTTTTTGTCGGTCTGTCTTGAATAAACTTATAGCCGGGCAGAGTGAAAGTACGCTCATTATTTTCAACTTGGTTTTCAGGATAATATTCGCTTACAGGTGAACCATATAATCTAACTTCATCAACTTTACTGTTTAAAAATATAATTGCCGCCGATTCTGAAGATGACTTAGTAAGTCCATTCGGTTCATTTTCATCATAAAGGTAGTAAATGCTTTTTGAATCGCTGTAAAATTCAGAACGACTAATTTTATTTTCCTTAAAATAAATTTTAATTTTATCCGAAGCTTCCTGATCAAAACGAAGTGGAAAATTTTTGTTTTGCGAAAGTAAGAAAGAATTTTTATCAATGTCTAAATTCTTAATTCTGCTGCCGTCAAGATAAATAGTAATTGAATCACCTGTCAACTGAGAGTTATCGTACCACAAAACGGGCTGAATAGAATTGGTCATTTTTGTGATTATTTTATTTTCAGTGCGAAACAATATGGTCGAATTATTTTTTGAGGCAAAAGAACCTTTTAAAATTTCAACAGAATCAGTTGCGATAAAATAATTTAATGTATCTCTAAAAGATTCCATTACTCTACTTCGAATCAATAACGAGTCAAGTGTAAATATAGTTACAGTATCAATTTGTTCCGGAGCAAAAGTTGTATCAATTAAATTAATAAAAACAGTATCAACTTGAATAAGAAAAGGATTGACATCAATTTTTGTGTAATATTTTTGAGTATAATCTTCGAGGTGATCGCCAAAAATCATTGAGTTATTCTTTTTATTTTTGATTGCGACATTGTTAAATGCAAAAGTGATCTTTTGATTTCTATAGTGCTCAAGGCTGTCGGCAAAAATAATATTTTCATCATCTGTGATCTTCACGTCTTGTTCGGCAATTGCTTTTTCCTCCATCCTGAAATAAGTAAGCTTATTTGAAGTGAGCACTGAAACGCTGTCATAAAGTTTCACATTTTTTTCAAATACTGCTTTGTGCAGGTCAAAAAAATATTCACCGCTCACAGCAGTAAGTTCCACTTCTCTGTCATTTAATTTTAGTCCGACATGGCTTTCACATTTTCGGAGATTGCCGTAGTAAAATCCTTGTTGAGTATAAATTGTTAAATCTTCTTGCCGGGCAACCACATTCCCGATAAGTTCAGCGTCATTGCGCGCAAGATATTGAGTGGCTTTGTCGCAAGTGATTACAACATTGCCCTGTGTTAAAGTAACATTCCCGAATACTTCCCGAATACTTTCTCCATTTATATTTTTCCCGACAAGGCTGTCGCCGATAACCGTGATAGGTATATTCTGTTCTTGCGAAAAAATAATTCCTGAAAGAAAAACAAACAGAAATAAATTGAATACAAAAATAGTTTTCATTACAGCGAATCCCGGCGGGTGATATAAGTGACATTATAAATCACATAATTTTTCAACTGCTGATCAGATTCAAAACCATAACCTTCAATCACTTCAGCGGGGGAGGTGATGACCACATATTTATCAGAAACAATTTTTTTATCTTTATTTCGCCACATCATTTCCTGCGTTCTGATAACTACGCCGCTGTCATTTGCAGCAACTACACTATCAATTGCAAAAAGATTATTCGTGTTGTCGTCAACCCTGCCTTTTTTTGATGTTAGAGTTGTGGTTTGATTTTCAAACTTATCATAAAAATAAACTGTGACATTACTATCGAGCAAAGTTTCTTTTGATTGTTCAAAAACTCTGATCTGTCCGGCAATTAAAACAGCTTTAATTTTTCCTGAATCGCTGAAAGTTATTTTTGAGTTCCAACTTTCCTGCGAAGGCATTTCTTCGGTTTTAATTCCTGATATTATTTTGGGTTTCACCTGTTCTGAATTGCATGATGTGATTATCAAAACTATAATTAAAGTGAAAAAATATTTCATCGGGAACTTAGTCCGAGATTAATAAGATCGTGCAAATGAACAATACCAATCGGTTTGCGGCTGTCATCAACAATTATAAGTGTCGTGATTTTATAATTTTCCATTTGTTGAAGTGCAAACGAAGCAAGATACTCCTGCCTCATAACTTTTGGATTTTTGGTTAATATGTCGGAGGCTTTTAAATTTTTTATCTCCAGAGTTCGCTCGAGTAATCTTCGTAAATCGCCATCAGTGATTATTCCTTTTAATATTCCCAGCTCATCAATTACACAGGTCGTTCCGAGCCGTTTAGATGTAATTTCAAGTATCACATCTTTGATTGAGGCATCAACTGAAACGGCGGGGATTTTTTCTCCCGTAAACATTATCTCTTTTATCTGAAGTGATAATCTTTTGCCAAGACTTCCGCCGGGGTGAAGAAATGCAAAATCTTCGGGAGTAAAATTTCTTAACTGAAGAAGCACTACAGAAAGAGCATCACCCATTACAAGAGTCGCTGTTGTTGATGAAGTCGGTGCGAGGTGGTGGGGGCAAGCCTCCTCATTCACGCGGACATTCAGTACAACATCGCTTTCCTGCGCAAGCGGACTGTCCGGGTCACCTGTCATCGTGATAAGTTTTACTCCAATACGTTTTAACATCGGAAGTAATTTTGCTAATTCATCTGTCATTCCGCTTTTCGAAATGAGGATAACTACATCCTCCATTCGAACCATGCCTAAATCACCATGAAGCGCATCGGTTGGGTGAAGAAAAATAGAAGCAGTTCCGGTCGAGTTAAGTGTGGCAACAATTTTTCTGGCTATCAATCCTGATTTGCCCATACCTGTCAGCACCACCCGCCCTTTGCATTTTAAAATTACTTCGATTGCTTTTACAAAATCCCCGTTAATGCTGTTCGAAAGATTTGTTACGGCTTCAGACTCGATTCGAATTACTTTTTTGCCTTTTTCTATAATTTCTTCGCTGGTCAAATTATTTTCTCCTAAAGAAAAAATGTTTTTTATTTATTTGCTTTTCGGGAAGATAAAAATCTTCAATCTTCAAATTCAAATTTAATCTTTTCATATACTTATTATAAGAAATAAATGCCAAGCCGAGTTCTTCTTTTGAATATGAATTTAGCTCAGCGAAGAATCTTGCAGGCTTAAGAGCAATTCCCGGCTCGCGGATTTTTTTTATCGCCATCAGCTCATTATAAAAATTTGTAAGTGGAATCAAATGATTCACTCTGCTCGAAAAATCATGCAGCCAAATTTTTTTAGTTGAAGTTGATACTGCTAACAGATAACAATCTTGCTTCAAAATAAATTCATTTACTTCGGAATTATCTTCAGGATTTTTATCTCCCGGGTTCCAAACAGAATAACTCCATCGTTTTCTCTCGATCAATTTTTGAATTAAAGAGATTTCTGGTGTGAACGACAAATCAATTTCAATTTGATTATATGCTTCTTCGTGAATGGTTATATCTAATGAAGCTTCTTCAAATTCAATTCTACCAAAAGCAAAAACAGGGGAGGAGGGTGTTGATAAATCAGTTGTGTCCTGATTCGATCCGAGGACTAAATTTGATCCGCCGAATCTTCCTTCCCCAATTACAGAGTACGAGTTTATTTTTTCGCGGTATAATTTGTAACCGGGTTTTGTTTCCGGCAGTACGCTGAAAAGATAATCTATTTCTTTTACGGTAATCGGGCGTGGAAATTCAGTACAGTTTTTCACTTAAATAATAAATTGATGAATCAATATCGCTTGATGATTTTATCAATTGCCAGAACTTCAATTAAAAGATTTTTTAATTCATTTAAAGGAAGCTGACTTGCGGCATCACTCAATGCTTCTTTGGGGTTGGGGTGAACTTCAAGGAACAGTGCATCTATTCCAACAGCAGCGGCAGCGCGTGCTAACGGTTTGATAAATTTAGGCTGCCCCCCGCTTGTGTTTTCTTTGCTTGGAAGTTGAACCGAATGAGTAGCATCCATTACTACCGGATAGCCGAGTTCACGCATGATTACAAGTGAACGCATGTCCACAACAAGATTATGATAGCCGAATGTTGTTCCTCTTTCCGTAAGCATAATTTTATCATTACCGGTTGATGCCACTTTTTGAGCGGCGTGTTTCATATCCTCCGGTGCGAGGAACTGTCCTTTTTTTATATTGACTATTTTTCCCGACTCACCTGCCGCAATCAGCAAGTCAGTTTGACGGCAGAGGAAAGCAGGTATCTGTAATACATCAACTGACGAAGCAGCGAGTTTTATTTCTTCAACTGTGTGAACATCTGTTAGCACAGGAATCTTCAATTCACTTCGAACATCGCTTAAAATTTGCAGAGCTTCTTTGTCGCCAATCCCTGTAAACGAGCCGAGACTTGTGCGGTTAGCTTTTTTGTAACTCGATTTAAAGATGAAAGGAATATTTAATTCATTAGTAATTTTTTTTATTGCAAGTGCAGTTTCAAAAATAAGTTTACGGTTTTCGATAACGCATGGTCCGGCAATTAGTACTAAGGGAGCGCCGTCACCGATTGAAATATCATTTAATTTAATCATCTGTTAAAATTGATTTATGGTTTATTGATGTGCAAATATAAATAAATGATTCGTTTGTTTGAACCGGCTGGATGCTAATACAAAAAGAATGATTTCCCTTTTAATGTGAAAGTAAAACCCAACGTGAGTATGAAAAAGGATAGCACGGGCAAAACTTGATTCGATCAATCCTGAAGCCAGAAAATACCGCGCAATATTTTTTGATAATGAACCGGATAACCTGATCGGCTTATGGAGTGATGAGATCACTATAATCATTCCTTGATAATTAATTGATTGAATCATTAAAGAAAAGGCAGCCGGGTACGACTGCCTTTTCTCAATTGATCGTCTTTTAACATTCTCCCTCTCCGTTCCCTCAGAGGTAGGTTAGGACGATTTATTCCAAATTATCCAGCGCCTGTTTAATTCTTACGTGTTGATTTTCCGGAGACATTTCAAACGCTTTGTTGTAATATTTAACTGCATTTTCTTTGTCACCTTTCGTCGCATACCCTTCTGCAAGGCTATCCCAGGCATTCCACGAATCAGGAAATCTTTCGGCGTTTGTTTTGAATATCTTAATTGCCTCATCAACTTTTCCAGCCTGAAGAAACTGATAACCAACCGTGTTGATGTCTGCTTCAGTTCCACTGCCAAGTGCTTTTGATTTTAATCCTTCAGCTTCGGAATTTTTGCCGAGCGCTTCGAGCAGCAATGCTTTTGTAATTTGATTTTGTGTGTTCGGAACAATTGAAATTGATCGGTCTGCCCAGGTTAATCCCTCCTCCATGTTCACTTTATTTTGCAGACAGTAATTTGCTGCCTGATTCCACGGCTGCCAAAAAAATCCGGCAAGATTATCAAACTCTTTTCTGAAACTATCAAACACAACTTTGTGAACATCAACCGTAATATTAAAACTTGCTTTCATATCAGCCCATCGCAACGTGACTATGGTCGAATTAGCTTCAACATTATCAAAAGTGTATTGAAGCCATTCCTGCTGATCAGCTTTTTGAGGCGTGATCGTTATGCGCAGTGCATCTTCCTTCTGATCATAATTAAAACTCCCCATGACCAATAATTTTTTACTGAAGATGAGAGTCCAGTCTTTATCAGTAGGGATAATATGAAAACCATATTTGCCAGCCGGAAGATTCTTTCCATTTATTTGAACATCACTTGAAAATGAAATTACGGTATTTTCATTTGCACCGGCGCGCCAAACTTCGCCGTAGGGAACTAAACCACCAAAAACCATTCTACCTTTTACACCGGGGCGATTGTACGTAATTGAAATTTCACTTAACCCAATTTGCTGAGAAACAGTTGCACGCTGACTTGCATCAGGAATCTTTAGCTGCGGTTGAGCAAAAATAATTTCGCCCGAAGAAAAAACTAACAGTGCGAACAACAGCACAAAAGTTTTAGACAAGTTTTTCATAGCATTCCTCTTTTATATTGTTAAAAAATTTTTAAGAAAAGTATGAGATAATATATTCGAATTATTCCTGCTTTCTATAAGCGGAAAAATAAACTGATGAATGAAATTTGAGATACGGTGGATAAGTTGTATGCTAATTATTTATCAGACTCGGGAACTCATCCCCAACCCCTTCTCTTAACAAGAGAAGGGGCTTTACAATATGCTTTCCGGCTGAGCCATTCCTTTGGAAAAAGTCCCTCTCTTTTTTGGCTTAGTCATCACTCTAAATAGGCGACCTTCAAGGTATCTGATTTACTCAACTGTATTCAAAATCAATTTTAGTTCTTCATCAGTAACAAAAAGCAATCCTATCGGAACAAGTCTTGGCGTTAGTAAAAGATAATTTTTATTCATCCTGAAAACTTCTTTGAAAAGGGGGAGTGACTCATCAAGCCTTTTGTTGTTGACCAACGTAACAGCGTGCCAATATTTCATCTCTTCATTTTCAGGAAATATTTTTCGGCGGCAGAATATTCATCCATTGCTTTTATATATGTCACCTTTTCTACTGCAAGATCGCCATTGTTCATGTGTTCGTAAGCGCGGTGAACCATCAATAATCTGCGTAATTCTTTTAATCGGCTGATCACTATCATCAACGCGGAGATCAATAAGTTTATCTTCCCAAACTTTTCCTGTTGATTCACCTCTGAATACAAGCAGTGCGGCAGATTGCATCCTCGTATGTCACCCCCACAGATTGTGCTGCCTCCAAAGCGGCAAGCATTCTTTCTGCAAGCGGGCCGCTGCTGTTTTCAAATGCGTCTGACATCGCGCCCCAAACTTTATCATTCAACATCAGGTTTGCCTGAACAGAATAATTATTCCCCACAATGTGTCCTGCGGCAGGGATGCAGTTTTTTCCTGTGTAAGCGGCAACATTTCCCTTTGCTATCGAGAATAGCAAGTTGTCTAACGTCGCGTCCTTCGTCTGAAGTTATAAGTGCGTCCAAAACCTGTTGTGCTGTCACTCCTCTTTTCAACAATCCCAATCCGCGCGGACCGAAAGAAACATTTACAAATGATTGAGTTGCAAATCACTCCAACCCCGGCTTCACCCCAGCTTACAACAGTGCCAACGGAAAACCAATGCGACTGCACTGCCCCCATTTCTCCTGTTACCGTATCTTGTGCAACAATTGAAAATGTATGTGCAAGCGGGTCATCAGAGAAAAATAAATTCTGCTGACTAAATGTAGTGAATTGATAGAGAAGTATGAATAGTACAAAGAATAATAATTTTTTCATCGTGCTCCGGAACAATTAAAATTGAATATGTATATAAATTATGATCGTAAAATTATGATAAATAACAATCGGTTAGAGCTGCTTTTAACACTGCTGTTCAAAATAATTTTAATATCAGTAAAATAAATTAAAATTGAATTGTATTGAGAAGGATTTTTATATAACTAAAAACAATCCCTATTACCCTTAAGGCAAGTTGATTCAACAGAAGAGCAAACCGTTAAAACGGTTCGCAGTTAAGTCTATTTTAAGTTCTCAACGGGATTAATCCCGTTGAGAATGTAAATCAAATAATGATTAACCGTTTCAATGGTTTCATATTTCAATTAGTAAACCAGGGTATTCAGAATTAGGCAAAAACATTCAATATTTTTACAAAAAAAATATTTTGGACAGATGTGGCTTTTAATATTACAGGTTATCAATCCCCATCAAAATAAAGCTTATATTAGCATATTCAATAATTAAGGAAAATAATGATATCGTTCGAAGAGATCGGAATAGAAGAAAATATTCTGCGCGCAATAAAAGAGCTTGGATTCGAAGAACCAATGCCTATTCAGGAAAAAGTAATTCCACATTTAATGCAGGAAGATTGCAGCGATTTAATAGCACTTGCTCAAACAGGTACAGGTAAAACTGCTGCTTTTGGTTTGCCCCTAATTCAAAAAACAAAAACGCATTCAAAAAAAATTCAACATTTAATTTTATGCCCCACCCGTGAGCTTTGCCTGCAGATAGCCGATGACTTATCCAGCTTTGCTAAATATAAAAGTGATGTTAAAATCGTTCCGGTATTTGGCGGGGCAAGTATCGAAAGACAAATACAAAAAATCAGGAGCGGAGTTCATATTGTTTCGGCAACCCCGGGCAGATTGATTGATCTGATTGATAGAAATATTATTGATCTTTCTAAAATCAAAACAGTAGTTCTTGATGAAGCCGATGAAATGCTGAATATGGGCTTCCGTGACGACCTCGAAACTATTCTTGCTTCAACCCCAAAAGAAAAAAATACATTTCTCTTTTCTGCAACTATGCCGAATGAAATTAAAGCGATTGCTAATAAGTATATGAACGATCCTGTTGAAATTACGGTTGGTAAACGAAACGCGGGGGCAGAAAATATTGAACATGTTTGTTACGTCGTTCAATCAAAGGATAGATATCCAACATTAAAAAGAGTTGTTGACTTTCATCCGGATATTTATGGAATTGTTTTTTGCAGAACGAGACGCGAAACACAGGAGGTGGCAGATTCTTTATTAAAAGACGGCTATAACGCCGACGCACTTCACGGCGATCTTTCGCAGCAGCAGCGTGATTTCGTGATGAATAAATTCCGAATAAAAATTTACAGCTTCTCGTTGCAACTGATGTTGCGGCTCGCGGACTTGATGTTGATAACCTCACTCATATTATTAATTACAATATTCCCGAAGAGTTGGAACTTTACACCCATCGAAGCGGCAGAACAGGACGTGCCGGCAGAAAAGGAACTTCAGTAGCGATTATCACTCCGAGAGAGAAAGGCAAGATTCACCAAATTGAAAAGCAGCTCAATAAGAAATTTACATTTGCCTCCATCCCGAAAGGAAAAGTAATTTGCGAAAGGCAGTTACTCCATCTGATTGACAAAATGGAAAAAGTTGAAGTTGATTCATCGCAGATTGATCCTCTGCTGCCGGATATTTTGAGAAAACTTGAGTGGCTCGAAAAGGATGAACTGATAAAAAAATTCGTCTCTGTAGAATTCAACAGGTTTGTTGATTACTACAAAAATTTACCCGACATAAATTCCCCTGAAGAAGGAAGGGGAAGCAAGAGTTACGGCACTTCAAGTGGACTTTCGAGGTTCTTCATCAATCTTGGTAAGACTGATGAACTGGGACCGAAAACTTTGATGGATTTAATCTCGGACTTAACAGGTAAAAACAATATTGAAATCGGAGATATCGAAATACTTCGCAATTTTTCTTTCTTCGAAGCCGATAGTAATTATTCCGATCTGTTAGTTAATTCGATTAATGGTAAACTCTTTAAGAAACGTAAAATCAATATTGAAGTAGCTCAGCCAAAATCGAAAGAAAGACGGGAAAGAAGCCGTGACAACAGACCATTTCGCGATCGAAACAAGTTTAAAAGTGATTTTAAATCAAAAGATAAATTTTCCCGGTCAAGTTCTTTCCGCAAGAAAAGGTAGATCAATTTTTACATTATGAATTGTTAGAAACTAGTTTTATTTTTAAGTCAAGTATTCATTCGTTATGAATCTAACAATAGGTTTTGCCATTCTCATCTGTTCACTTATCGGGAACCGCACAGTCTATTCAAATTATTTGTAATTATCAGATCAGGAATTAGATGGAAATAATAATCCGTAATCAGGAAAATATTAATCATGAAACTTCAGCCAAATCTGAAGTTTTACTCTCCCTCGAAACAAAAGTAAAAGACTGGATTCAATCTCACCTTTCAAAGCGAAAGCTTTGGCTCTCCAGCGATTTTCTTCCCTCAGATGAAAAGATGAGCGATGATCAGCAAAAGAATCTCGACGCATTGCGGGATAGAGCAAGGGGGTTGATGATGCTGTGCGGTTGCACTTGCAGTAAATCTGTTAACCGAAGAAGGTTTGCCGCACTTTCATTCGTTGATAAATAAACATCTCGGCGATGATACTTTCTGGAACAAATGGACAAATATGTGGACTGCTGAAGAAGACCGCCACGGAAACGTCATACGGGATTATGTACGCGACAGCCGTGTTTTTAATTTCCGGAAGTTGAAATGATGCAGTATCATTACCAGGAATCAGGCTTTAATCCCGATTGGCAAAGATCCTTACAAAGTATTTGTTTACACCCTTCAGGAAAGAGCGACTCAAATTTCTCACAAAACACCGGAAAATTAGCAGGTGAAAATGAACCATTGTTAAATGGAATACTTAGCAGCATTGCCGCTGATGAAGCAAAACATTTGCATTTTATAGAAATGTATTTAAAGAAATATTAAGTATTGATCCAAACAGAGCATTGCAATCTGCAGTGGCGATTATGCCGGCGATAGATATGCCTGGAATAGCAATGCCCAATTTCCGCGATATGGCAGATGTTATTAGACGCGTTGGTATTTATGGTCCGTTGGATTATAAATCAATTGTTGAAGATGCAATTAAATTTTGGAATATTGAATTGATAACCGGGCTGAATGATTTGGCAGCCAAAGCACAGGAAAAAATATTAGCTATTCCCGAAAGGCTAAAAAAAATTGCCGAATACCTCGAACAAAAAACCACGAGCAAAACTTTTTCATTCGAATTTATATACAACAGGATTTTAACTTTTGAAGTTTGAATTAGTCGCAAAAGATTTTAATGAATTAGTCTAAAATTATGTGATAAAAAAAGAGGCTGCCTTGTGAAGACAGCCGTCTAATTTCTAAAAATATTCTCAGTAAGTTTTATTTTCTCAGTACAGCGGTTACTTTTTCTGCTGCATCTTTCAAACTGCCGGCAACTTTAAAATTTAGTCCTGACTCTTTCAGCAGTACACCGGCTTCTTTCGCATTTGTACCTTCAAGTCTCACAACTATCGGGACGTGGACATTCATCTGCTGAGCCGCATCAATTACGCCTTGTGCTACGCGGTCGCATCTTACAATTCCGCCGAAAATATTTATCAGTATTGCTTTTACGTTTGGATCGGAAAGAATTATCTTAAATCCGTTAGCCACTGTTTCTTTGTTTGCACCACCCCCGACATCAAGAAAGTTTGCCGGCTCGCCGCCCGCAAGTTTTATAATATCCATCGTCGCCATCGCAAGCCCTGCGCCGTTTACCATACAGCCGACATTGCCGTCAAGTTTAATGTAGTTTAGATTATATTTCGAAGCTTCAATTTCGAGCGGAGCTTCTTCATCAAGATCCCTGTAAGCAACAATCTCAGGGTGGCGGTAAAGTGCGTTATCGTCAAAATTCATTTTGGCATCGAGTGCAATAATGCGATCATCATTTGTGATGACAAGCGGGTTTATTTCGAGCATAGAAGCATCAGTTTGTTCGTAAGCGGTGTAAAGTTTTTTTATGAAAGGAATGAAATCCTTGAAAGCATTTCCTGAAAGTCCAAGAGCGAATGCGAGTTTTCTTGCCTGATAATTTTGAATACCAACAGCAGGATCAATCCACTCCTTAATAATTTTTTCGGGAGTTTCAGCAGCAACTTTTTCTATTTCAACACCACCCTCTGTGGAAACCATTATTACATTCATCGAAACAGCACGGTCAAGTAAAATTCCGAGATAAAGTTCTTTTTTATAATCGAGACCTTCCGCAAGAAAAATTGTTTTAACCTGCTTGCCTTCTTCTCCTGTTTGATGCGTTACAAGAATATTCCCGAGAATCTTTTCAACATAATCCTTTGCTTTCACTGCATCAGTGGTAAACTTCACCCCGCCTTCGAGCATGAGATTGCTGCGATTGTCTGCGGAATAGATTTTCCCTTTACCACGTCCGCCTGCATGTATTTGTGACTTAACTACATATTGATTTATACCTCTCGATTGAAGCTGATGAAGTGATTCATCAAACTCCGAAACACTTTTAATAGCAATACCATCCTGAACAGGAACACCAAATTTTTTCAGTACTTCTTTCGCCTGAAATTCATGTATTTTCATTTATTATCCTCAAATTATTTTATTAAACTTTTAATTATCAAACTGATCCGGTAACTAACGTTTCAGATGACAGATGATCTTTTTAATCACTAAACTTTTTCACTCATTAGTTTTGCCTGCAAAAACAATAGCAGGTAATCTCTTCCACCTGCCTTTGAGTCTGTGCCGGACATATTAAATCCGCCGAACGGATGTCCGCCGACAAATGCACCTGTACATTTTCTGTTAAAATAGAGATTACCAATTAGTAATTCTTTTTTTGCAAGCTCAAGTTTTTTTCTATTCTTTGAATACACTGCCCCCGTTAACCCATAAATAGTTCCGTTACCGATTTTCAAACTATCCTCAAAGTTTTTTGATTTAATAACTGTAAGAACAGGACCAAAAATTTCTTCCTGTGCAATTCTTGCAGTTGGTTTCACATCAATAAAGACAGTAGGTTTAATAAAGTAACCATTGCCCTCCGCTTTTTTACCTCCGGTTAAAAGTCTTCCTTCCTGCTTTCCGATCTCAATATATGATAGAATAGTTTTTTCTGCCGAAGCGCTGATTACCGGGGTTATTTTATGATTTTCTTCTGCAGCTCCTACTTCTAATTTATCTACCTCCTCCTTAAGCAGTTTGACAAATTTATTATAAATGGAATCGTCAACAATAGCACGTGAACACGCTGAACATTTTTGTCCCTGGAATCCAAATGCTGAGGCTGCCACACCCTTAGCCGCATCTTCCACATCAGCTTCGCTGTCAACAATAATACAATCTTTGCCGCCCATTTCTGCCACAACACGTTTCAACCAAATTTGTCCCGGCTGAACCTTTGAAGCAAGTTCGTAAATGTGAGTCCCGACTGCCATAGAACCTGTGAATGAAATGAATCTTGTTTTTGGATGTGCCACAAGAGTATCACCCACCTCTGCACCGGAGCCGGGCAGGAAGTTTAAAACTCCGGCAGGCAATCCTGCTTCTTCCATAATTTCAAAAATAATTTACCCATCATCGGAGTTTCGCTTGATGGTTTAAGCACCACCGTATTTCCTGTTACAATTGCTGCTGAAGTCATTCCAACAAGAATTGCAAAAGGAAAATTCCATGGCGGAACGGTTACACCAACACCAAGGGGGATGTAAACTAATTCATTCATTTCACCTTTTACAGGAGTGATAGGCTGCTTTGCCGCATATCGAATCATCTCTCTTCCATAAAACTCGAGGAAGTCAATAGCCTCGCAGGTATCGGCATCTGCCTCGGTAAAATTTTTACCTGCTTCAAGAATCATCCATGCATTTATTTCGAAACGTCTTTTGCGGGCAATCGCTGCCGCTTTAAATAAATACTGTGCACGTGTTTCAGGTGCGACGTATTTCCATTCATGAAATTTTTATATGCTGTTTCGATTGCAAGATTTGCTAATTCAATCGAGCCTTTATGAAAGTGCGCAAGTTTTTCATCTTTATTTGAAGGATTAAAAGAGGTAAAAACAATCTGGAATTTTAGCTATTTCCTAATTGATTAGCCCACCGTCCCCTGTCTTTTCTCTAATAACTTCCTTAAATTAAAAACAAAAATCCCGAGGTTTACTATGAAACCAAAAATATTCCTTCTTTCCTGTCTTTCATTTTTAATTTTTAATTCTTCATTGTTAATTAGTACCGTTAGGTACGTCAGTCCCACCGGCAGCAGCACCCCGCCCTACACAAGCTGGGAAACCGCCGCCGACAGCATAATGGAGTGCATTAACATCTCTGTTTTTGGCGATACCATTTACGTGGCAAACGGCACTTACAAAGAGCAAGTTGTTATGATTCCCGGCTTAAGCCTTATTGGTGCTGGTATGGATAGCTGTGTGATTGATGCTTCCAATTTTATTTTTGAGTGGAATGATATAGCTGTTTTTGTGAAAGATAGCTGCTTACTAAAAGGATTTACTGTGAAAGTTAAAATGAATCTTATTCCTGGTATTGGTATAGGTATAGCAGGAACTGGAGGCAGAAATTGCTTAGTTATGTGAATAAGGGATTAAGGATCTCCGGAATGCTTTAAGGCAAACTCTCACTATATACTGATTTAACGTAAGAATAATTTATGTGTAGATATTGGAATTGGGATTTACATTTTCAATTCAAATCCTATAGTGAGCAACAACTACATAAATGCGAGTCCTAGTGAGTATGATGGAACCGGTATTTATTCGGGAGGCTTTACCAGTGCATATTATCCAATCATTGACTCAAACTACATTATTACCAATGGTGATGGTATTCGAAAGTCATTTGGATCAAGTCCTACTATATCAAATAATGTTATAATTCTAAATGACGAAACAGACGATAATGGAATTTCGTTAAGTTATTCAGATTCAGCAAAGGTATTTAATAATTTTATTATATCTATTAGTGGCGTGGATAATGGAGGTATATCCAATCTGGAAGTACAAAACCTTCGGGCATATAATAACTATGTGATCGGGAACTACCGATATAACGCATTTCAGATAGGTTACCAAAATATTGCTAAGAACAACGTTATAACAAATTGTGAGTCAGAGTGGAATTTTCTGATGGGATAATGAAACTTTTCAATTCAACAATGCTTGGAATAACGTCGGTAATTATATTGGTTTCACACCAGATAGCACAAATCTTGAAGTTGATCCAATGTTAGTCAATAAGGATTCAACAAAGGTGTTCGATTTTCACTTACAAAAATTCTCCTACTGATTGATGCAGGCGATCCAAATATTCTTGATGATGATGGAACAAGAAGCGACATAGGACTTTATGGTGGACCTTATGGCGAACAATATCATTATGTTGATTTAGCTCCACGCACACCTGTAAACCTAAATGCAACACTTGACAGTTTAACCGTAGGAATAACGTGGAATAAAAACACAGAAGCTGACTTTAATCACTATAATGTTTACAGAGATACAACAAAGAACTTTGAAATTGATTCGATAAATCTTTTTCTTTCAACCCTGAACAAACTTGATTGATATACTTCCCGATTACTTGGAAAAGATATACTACAAACTAACCGCAGTAGATAATCAAGACAACGAATCAGAACCCAGCGAAGAGGTTGGATTTATCCTAACTTCCATTACCGACCACAAACAACTACAATCTCGACTACCGACTTTACCAGAACTACCCTAACCCATTCAATCCATCAACAACGATAAGTTATAGGTTAAAAGAAAGAGGTTATGTAAACTATATGTCTATGATATCAAAGGGGAACTTGTTTAAGTGTTAGTCAATCAAAAACAAGAAGCGGGCTTCTACGAAGTTGAGTTTACTACAAACAACCAACCACCAACTACCAACAACTTAGCAAGCGGAATTTATATTTATCAAATAATGGTAAAGAACGAAAACAAGATCCCGGTGTTTACGGATATGAAAAAGATGATCTTTTTAAAGTAATGAATAATTAAGAATTAAAAATTAACAATTGAATCACATAGTGACAGGCAATGAAGCAATTTGACAATTAAGCAATTCAATCACAAAGTGATAGGCAATGAAGCAATTGAACCCCCATCCCTCAAAATGGAATGGGAATAATCAATAATCAATAATAAATTAAAAATTACCGGAGGTATAAAATGAAACGAGTAATACAACTCTTGTTTCTCTTAGGTTTTGTCTCTTTTTCGTTAGACGTTTTTGCTCAGGAGCAACCGAGCGCAACAAAATTTCCGATTGGTTCGTTCATCGGTGCAGGTCACGATACTGACCAGGCGGTATACAGAACAAGATTTAATATGGCTTTGGATTACACACCGGAGACAGTTAATCCAAACGAAAATGTTTGTGTTATAAAAGTAAAATACAGATATGCAGAGGTACTAAAATTTTACAATCCACCAAAGGATACATTTATATTGCACGACACAGTGTTTGTTCAGGACACATTGAAAATCTCAGACTTTAACGAAGATGGTTTGTTTAAGTATTTTGAACTGCCCACATACGCCTATCCCTCAAAGTTTGGATATGGTCCTGTACCGGAGAAAGTACAAATATATAATGATGAGGTAGATACCTTCTACACGGACTCAAATGGTGATAATGGGATACAGTTTTGTGTTGATTGGCTTAGGGATAATAACCTTGGAAACTTTATAGATTGATAATATTGAGACCTATGATGCAAGAGTTGGGATGAGTATTTGGATTCACGGTCATCAGCATAACGAAATAATTTCTAAAATTAAAACAGCCGAATCAGATTCCGACTGGTCAAACCTCAAATATTGGTACGCAGCCACGATGAGCCATACACCGTTCAATGGATGCTTACACACCGATGCATATTGTTGACTCATTAGTGCAGCTTTCGAAGGCAGTCCGTTAATAACATACTTTTATCCATATGGTGGTTAACTGTAAATGGAGATTCTCAGCTTGTAAAGTTTTATAAGATGGCAAATCCTCAAAAACTTATGATAGATTTCTATCCAATCTCTGCCGATTATGATATTGTCCGCTGGGAAGATTTGGAATCCACACGTCAGCAATTTCAAATAGCACATTCATTACAGCCTGGATTCTGGTATGCGGCTCAATTAAAACGATTGATGGAGGGGAGATAATCTTTTCTTCCAGCAAAAGACAGATAATAGACGGGCTGGCTACCGTTAAAGGAACAGCCTCACAAAATCTTACTCTTGATTTTAATGATCCAAATGATAACACAGGAATTGAAGTACTAACTGATGGAGATTTTACATTATCGAAAAAATAATTGCTTACCCATATTCAATCTTTTTCCCTTTTATGCCAATCTTTAGGAAAATTCGTTTTTCGCTCATTTTAATACTTTCCTAACTCTACCAAAGCTTGGTTGGGCTGTACGCTACTTCTGTTGGACTCAACCACGTTGCGTCATGCTTGACCACACTTGCGTCAAGCTTCACCTGACTTGCGTCATGCTTGACCACACTTGCGTCAGTCTTCACCGCACTTGCGTTATACTTAACCGACATAACGTCAATGCTAACGCTCACTCCATCAGTTCTGACTACAACTAAGTCATGCTTTACTAAGCCGGCATTGGGTATAACAAAATAATCAAGGACATATAACGTGGGGTCAATGAAGTGATAAAAAATAAATGAAATTATTCTGAAGATAAACTTACTTTTGCTAACACTGAATGCCGAATAACCGGCGCCTTTTGTATTCTAAATAAAATTCAAACCAGCATGCATTCACGGTTTTGATATACTTCCAACTGATTAAATAGCAATTTAAACTCGCGAAGCAAAGTACAGACTAAATCAATAGTCCTCGTCAAGCAGCCAGCCTTCGGCAAGTTCTTTTTTCATTTCAGAAATGAAGCGGGATGGTTTTGATAATGTCATTCCGGCTTCGCGGTCATAAAGGTTCATCGGGTAGGTGACAAATAAATTTTGCTTTGCGCGGGTGGAGGCAACATACATCAGGCGTCTCTCCTCCTCAAGTGTTTCGATACTTTCGGCCGATCGGCTCGAGGGAAAATATCCTTCGACTGCATGAATAATAAAAACTGAATGCCACTCCAAACCTTTTGCAGAATGGATGGTGGAAAGTGTAAGGAACTCTTCATCTTTTTCGGGAGTGCCGACATCCACTACGCTTTCAATTATCGGTTCGATTGCCATATCCGCAAGCAAACTATCGAGCGAACGATAATTTTCCGTTATGTTCAAAAATATTTCGAGATCTTTTTTGCGCTTATTAAAATCATCATACTTATCTTTAAATAATGGGTAGTAGTAATCAACAACCATCTGCGCTTTTTCTGAGGGCAGGTTTTGTTTGGTGTGGAGATTGTAAAGCAATTCCAAAAGATGGCTGAGTTTTTCATTTTTTAAAATTGACGGCTGATGATCGGGGTGGGTTTTTATTGAAAGCCGTGCAGTAGAAATTTCATCAAGAATTTTTTGTGCGGTTTTTGGTCCCACTCCTTCGTGCAAAAGTAAAACTCTGAACCAGCTTACCGCATCTTTCGGGTTGGCAGCTATTCGAAGAAAAGCGAGCACATCTTTAACATGTGCAGTTTCAACAAACTTCATTCCGCCAACTTTAATAAACGGAATGTTCGCTTTGGATAATTCAATTTCCAGATCAAAAGAAAAAAAAGAAGATCGAAACAATACAGCAATATCATTTAACGCCACACCTTCTTCCCTAAGTTCGAGAACTTTCTCAATAATAAATTTCGATTGAAGATTCTCATTCGATGCTGCAACAATGTACGGAAGATTTCCCCCCGGCTTTCGCGTGTAAAGTACTTTGGTGTATTTCTCAACTGCCTGATCATTTATGTGATTTGCAAAATCAAGCACGGATTGAACACTGCGATAATTTTCTTCAAGCTTAATGATATTTACATCCTTAAATAGCTTTGGAAAATCAAGTATGTTTTTATAATTGGCTCCGCGAAAGGAATAAATCGCCTGTGAATCATCTCCCACTACCATAACATTGTTATTTCTCTGCGCAAGTCCTTGAACAATATCCGCTTGAAGTTTATTTGTATCCTGGTATTCGTCAACCATCACAAAATTTATTGATGAAAGAAGTGACTTCGCTGCGGGACCGTGTTCAAGTAAAAAATTTCTTAAATAAACTAAAAGGTCATCGTAATCAAGTAGATTATTTTTTCTTTTATAATCAGAATAAATTTTATTGATGTCCAAAATTCTATCAAGCTGATCTAAAAAGTGCGGGTAGTTTTGTTCAATTAAATCGGATATTGATTTGTCAGTATTCACATTCAGTGAAAAAACTTTTACAAGTGTCTGCTTGTTTGGAAATCTTTTTTCTTTGGTGATAAACCCTGCCTGGCTTCTGATGAGATTCACAACATCTTCGCTGTCTGATTGATCCATAATGGTAAATGAAGAATCGAGCCCGACTGCCTTAGCATATTTTCGTAAAGTCAGATTAGCGAATGAATGAAAAGTGCCGCCTCGTATTTTTCCGCAGCGATGATCGAGCAGAACGGAAGCGCGGTTCATCATTTCGTTTGCTGCTTTGCGCGTAAATGTGAGAAGTAAAATTGATTCGGGATCGTAACCCATTTCAACTAACCTTGCGACACGGTAAACAAGAGTTCGTGTTTTACCCGTCCCTGCACCGGCTATGATTAGGTATGCACCATCAACGGCAGAGGCAGCTTCATATTGTGCAGCGTTGAGTGATTCTTTATAGTTAATAACGAAACGGGCTTCGTCAAAAGATTTTTTTATGAAGCCCGCATCTTTAATTCTCTTAAGCTGATATTTTTTTTGCTCCATCAATCAAAAGCTTTGGGTTTGTTGATTATCTCACTGAAGATGTAATAATCTCTGAAAGTCTTTTGGTTTCGAAAGACTTCACGCATTCTTGTTTGCACCGGATTTCCCATATCCCGTTTAACTACTTCAGACTGAACGAATTTTTTCGACAACTCATCAATGCTTTTATCAAGAATAGGTTTTAACATTCTCGATTTGATTTGAGTATCGTTCCAATCTGGATTTTCTGTGTGCTCGGAAACAGTCGGAGTATGCCAGCTAGATTCATCGTAACCAGCAGGTTTATATTCAAGTGAAGTATTTTTATCGAGGTTCGGCTCAGATTTTTGTGTTTCGATACTGCCATTAATTTTTTGCGGAGTTTCTTTTTTAAAAAGATTTTCTAACTCTTTTAATATATCATAGTCTGCTGCCGGGGGTGTAGTCTTAATTTGTCTGTCAGGCGCCTTCAAATCGGGAACTTTATTTTCGGTCTGCTGTCCCTGTTTCTTCTTTTTGAATAATGGACTTAAGAAGCTAAAAATGATGAACAGATAAATCAGTATTTCAAAAAAATTATCCATGACTATTTATCTTTTTTCTGTTCAGGTTTTGCAATCGAATCTCTCATTTCAGTATCAGCCTGAATATTTTTCATTTTATAATAATCAAAGATTCCAAGATTGCCGCTCCTAAAAGCATCCGCCATTGCTTTTGGAATTTCTGCCTCCGCTTCTACTACGCGAGCGCGTTGTTTGGCAACGTCTGCAATGTTTTCCTGCTCACTTGCAACTGCGGCAGCTCTTCGCTCTTCGGCTTTTGCTCGCGCCACTTTCAAATCCGCTTCCGCTTGATCTGTCTGTAAAATAGCTCCGATGTTTTGACCGATATCAACGTCTGCAATATCAATAGATAGAATTTCGAATGCGGTCCCTGAATCCAATCCTTTGGCGAGTACGCTTTTAGAAATTCTGTCCGGATTTTCTAAAACTTCTTTATGAGTTGCGCTCGAGCCGATAGTCGAAACAATTCCTTCGCCAACACGGGCAAGAATTGTAGCTTCACCAGCACCACCAACAAGTCTTTCAATATTTGCACGAACAGTAATTCGCGCAATTGCTTTCAATTGAATACCGTCCTTTGCAACTGCAGCTACCATTGGTGTTTCAATTACTTTTGGGATAACGGACATTTTAACTGCTTCAAGAACATCTCTGCCAGCAAGATCAATTGCAGCAGCGCGCTCGAAAGTTAAACCAAGATTTGCTTTGTCTGCTGAGATAAGTGCATTAATCACTTTGACTACATTTCCACCGGCGAGAAAATGTGCTTCAAGTTTTGGAAGATCAACAGTTAACCCCGCCTTGGTTGCGGTGATTATGCTGCGTACTATTATTACAGGTGGAACTTTTCGCAATCGCATTCCAACGAGATCTTTAAATATTTTTAATTTTACTCCGGAGAAAAATGCGGTGATATAAAGACCGATAGGAATAAAATATAAAAAGATAAAAAGAATAAAATGATTGCAATAATTACTACAATTGATAAACCGAATACTGCTTCCATAACTTCTCCATAATTAAATAATCAAAAAAACTTAAATGAAAATAAAGAAATTTTTACTGATGTTCATCAGCAAAATATTGTTTGATTCAAAGACAGAATGGTCAATATTACAAAATGTCTGATTTCATTCAATAATTTCAGTCTAAATTTCTCTCTTTTAAGCTTATTAAATGGTATGTAAATTGCCATACAAAATTAATTAATTATTGTGCCTATTTTAATTGTGAGAAATATTACAAAATCTCTCACAGATCAAATATCAATGTTGATTGCTGAATTTTCAGGCTTTATATTAGTAAGAGCTTTTGCAGTTAAAGTTATTGATTAAAAATAAAGGAATAAAATGGACGGAAATTTTTCGGATAGATTACAGGACGTAATCAGGCTAAGCAGGGAAGAAGCACTTCGTCTTGGTCACGATTATATCGGCACCGAACATCTTCTTCTAGGAGTTATTAGAGAAGGACAGGGAGTTGCTGTTCGTTTGTTAAGAAACCTTGACTGTGATTTGTTAAAATTGAAAAAAGCTGTCGAAGATACGGTTAGAACTTCGGGCGGAACTATGACAATCGGCAATTTGCCATTGACAAAACAGGCTGAA
Source organism: Ignavibacteriales bacterium (assembly GCA_016709155.1). Taxonomy (NCBI): domain Bacteria; kingdom Pseudomonadati; phylum Ignavibacteriota; class Ignavibacteria; order Ignavibacteriales; species Ignavibacteriales bacterium. Next base: position 708,370 of record JADJEI010000013.1, read on the forward strand.
AAAGTTTTAAAGATCACGCAGATTGAATCTAAAATTTATAAAGCAGACGTTATTGGCACAGAACATCTTCTGCTTTCTCTTTTAAGAGATGAGGACAATATTGCTACTCAAATCCTTCATCAATTTAATATTACTTATGATGCTACACGATCAGAATTAAATTCAATGCTTTCATCAAAAGGAACAAAAGACACATCGTCTCAGCAAATTCCCCCTGATAGAAAAATTGAACGTACAAAAACTCCGGTGCTAGATAATTTTGGCAGAGATTTAACTAAACTCGCTATCGAAGATAAACTTGATCCTGTTGTAGGCAGAGAGAAAGAAATTGAGCGAGTTGCACAAATACTTAGCCGTCGAAAGAAAAATAATCCGGTGCTGATTGGCGAACCCGGCGTTGGTAAAACTGCAATCGCTGAAGGACTTGCATTAAGAATAATTCAGAAAAAAGTTCCAAGATCTTTACAGGATAAACGAGTTGTGACTTTAGATCTTGCAGGATTGGTTGCAGGCACAAAATATCGCGGTCAGTTTGAAGAACGAATGAAAGCATTAATGAACGAACTTGAGAAAGCCAAAGATGTAATTCTGTTTATTGATGAACTTCACACTATTGTTGGTGCAGGGGGGGCATCCGGTTCGCTTGACGCTTCTAATATGTTTAAACCCGCACTTTCACGTGGAGATATTCAATGTATCGGTGCAACAACTCTTGATGAGTACAGAAAATTTATTGAAACAGACGGTGCGTTAGATAGAAGATTTCAAAAAGTGATGGTTGATCCTCCAAGCTATGATGAGACTCTAAAAATTCTTGAGAATATTAAATTCAAATATGAAGAACATCATCATGTGCGTTATTCTAAAGACGCAATTCAGTCAGCCGTAAAATTAAGCAACAGGTATATTACTGATAGGCATCTTCCCGATAAGGCAATTGATGTATTAGATGAAGCCGGGTCAAGAGTGCACATGGGAAATTTTGAAGTACCGAAAGTAGTGCTCGATCTTGAAGCAGATATTGAGCAAATCAGAAAAGAAAAAGCAGGCGTTGTTAAACGTCAGGATTATGAAGAAGCTGCAAGACTGCGCGATAAGGAAAGAAATTTACAGGCAGAACTTGAAATTGCCAAACGTGATTGGGATAATCAAACAAAAGATATTGTTTACGATGTTTCTGAGGATGATATTGCAACCGTTGTGGCAATGATGACAGGCATTCCTGTTAATCGTGTAGCTCAAACTGAATCGGAAAAATTATTACACATGGAAGATGCGCTTAAAGGGGTAATCGTTGGACAGGATGAGGCGGTTTCAACTTTAACCCGCGCTATCAGAAGAACCCGTGCCGGTTTGAAAAATCCGAACAGACCGATCGGGAGTTTTGTATTCCTCGGACCAACCGGGGTGGGTAAAACTGAACTCTGTAAAGCACTCGCCCGTTATCTTTTTGATTCAGAAAATTCTCTCATCAGAATTGATATGAGTGAATACATGGAAAAGTTTGCCGTTTCAAGGCTTGTCGGAGCACCTCCCGGATACGTCGGTTATGAGGAAGGGGGACAACTTACAGAAAAAGTCAGGCGTAAACCTTACTCGGTTGTATTGTTTGATGAAATTGAAAAAGCACATCCGGATATTTTTTCTCTGTTGCTGCAGGTGCTCGATGATGGAATACTTACAGACAGTCTTGGGAGAAGAGTTGATTTCAGAAATACCATACTGATTATGACTTCTAACATAGGCACTAAGGACATAAAAAATATTTCATCATTTGGTTTTGGCGGTGAGTCAGGCTCTGATAGATATTCAAGTTTGAAAAACACAGTTGAAGATGCAATGAAGAAATTATTCAACCCTGAATTTCTAAATAGGATTGATGAAACAATCGTTTTCAGAAATCTTGAAAAAGAAGATATAATGAAAATTATTGACATTCAGATTCAAGATCTATTCAAGAATATCCATGAAAATAAAATGGAACTTGTCATTGATCAATCGGCAAAAGATTTTATTGTTGATAAAGGATTCGATCCTAAATATGGTGCCCGCCCGCTTAGACGTGCAATTCAAAAATATATCGAAGACCCTCTTGCCGAAGAAATTCTCAAAGGATCATTTAAAGAAGGAACAAAAATTATTGCAAAGCATATTGCGAACACAGAGATATTAGTTTTCTTTGATGAATCATTAGATACGAATATTTCTGATGAAACTAAGGAAAAAACCGACTCTTCAAGTGTTTGAAATAGACAAATCTTTTTTATTCAAAAGCGTATTACTTTTAATACGCTTTTTTTATGCTTATTTTTGATAAACAATTTGAGGAACTTATGCGTTTATCTAACAAAGAAATAGAATCTAAAATACTTTCCTATGAAGGATGGTCTTACAAATCGGGGCAAATCTCTAAAGAATATTTGTTTAAGGATTTTCAGCAGGCGCTAAACTTCGTCAATAAAGTTGGCGAAGCCGCTGAAAAGGAAAACCATCATCCGGATATTTTTATTCATTCCTGGAATAAAGTAAGGGTAAGCCTGTCCACTCATGATGAAGGCGGGGTTACTCAAAAAGATATTCAACTCGCAAAAATATTTCAATCTATTCAAAAAAAATTTTTATGAAAAATTACAACGAGCAGGAAATAATCGAAATATTTAAATCAAGCCAGGCTCTTTTAAGCGGGCATTTTCTATTAACCTCGGGCAGGCACAGTAATATTTATTTTCAATGTGCTAAGGTTCTTCAATATCCTCAATACAACCAAATTGTGTGTACAGAGATTGCTGATCATTATAAAGATTATGATATCGCCACGGTCATTGCCCCTGCAATTGGGGGCTGTGTTGTAGGGCAGGAAGTCGCTCGTCAGTTAAATAAACGATTCATCTTTGCCGAGCGTGAAGATAAAAAACTTACTCTGCGAAGGGGTTTTTCGTTTGAAGCTGGTGAGAAAGTATTAATTTGTGAGGATGTTGTAACAACAGGTGGAAGTGTTTTTGAAGTCATTGACATAGTTAAGAATGCCGGTGCACAAATCGTCGGAGTTGGATTTATCGTTGACCGTAGTAACGGGGAGGTACAATTTGGCTATCCTCAATTCAGTACAGTGAAATTAAATGCAGTTTCTTACTCGGCGGATGAATGTCCGTTATGTAAAGAAAAACTTCCGCTTATTAAACCGGGCTCAAGAAAAATTTCAGTATGAATAAACTGCTCACGTATTTTTATGAATTGATTGGTAATGATTTACTATTTCAGTTGTGCATATCGGCTGCGGTAATTTTTCTCGGGATTATTGCAGCTAAGTTAAGCAGTTTCATTTCCAGAAAAATAGCACAGCCCTATGTAAAAAAAACAAAAACAAAACAAGATGATAAACTTGTTGAGATCATAGGATGGGGGGTTTTTCGCCTGGTGATAATCGCAGCGCTTTTTGCTTCACTTGGAATATTCGAGAACGATTGGCTATTCTTGATTGGAGTAAAATCAACAGTTATTAATGCTCATCCCTACTTAGCTATATTTACTAAAATACTTGATGTACTTCTATTTCTGTATTTTGTATTTACACTGGTTATTATATCCTTTAAGCTCACAGTGGTTTTACTCGACTGGTATTCCGAATCAATTGATGGGGGAGAGAACAGAAACCTGAGCGGCAGTCTTTTTCCACTAATAAAAAAACTTGCAAAGGTAATAATTTTTCTCATTGCTGTAGTCGCCGTTCTTTCAAAGTTTGATGTAAACATTAGCGGGCTTCTTGTGTCGCTTGGTGTTGGTTCTTTGGCAGTTGCTCTCGCAGCGCAGGAAACTTTATCGAATATGATTTCTGGTTTCGCAATAATGATTGATAGACCGTTTAGAATTGGAGACCGCATTCGCTTTGCTGAGAATAAAACCGGTGATGTGATGGAGATTGGAATACGCTCGACAAAAATTTTAGATTTTGATCACAACATTGTTGTAATTCCAAACAATGAAATTATAAAATCACATATAACAAATCTTTCCTATCCATCTTCTGAAACGCGTGTGGTTGTGGAAATTGGCGTTGCCTACGGCACAGATATTCAAAGAGCCAAAAACCTTCTTCTTGATATTGTTAAAAATGATGAAGACATAATTAAAGAAACCCCGCCGGAAGTTTATCTGATTAACTTTGCCGATTCTTCTCTTGTTTTACGCCTTACCTGTAGAACAAATAATTATAAAAATGTTTTTGAAATTCAATGCAGAACACGAGAGAAGATTTATGAAATTTTTAGACGGGAAAACATTGAAATACCATTCCCGCAGCGCATTATTACTATCAATAATCCATCACGACATTTTACAACTAAATAAAAGATATAATATTATGAAAACTATTTTCTTAATTCTTCTTTTTTCAACTGTAATTTTTTCTCAGATAAATTTTGAAAATTATTTCGAAAATAAAACCCTCCGGATTGATTACTATCATTCCGGAAATTCAGATCACGATTCTTACTCCTTCGACGAAATGAAAGAGGAACCTTTTTGGGGCGGGTCAAAAATTAATTTGATTGATAAGTTTAATTATGGAAAATATAAATTTGAAGTGATTGACGACAGTTCGCAGCAGACTATTTATTCGCGCACCTACTCAACATTATTTGGTGAATGGCAAACTACCGATGAAGCAAAGCAGACTGAAAAATCTTTTAGCGAAACGGTTGTCTTTCCCTATCCCAAGTCAAATGTTACGGTAATATTTTATGGACGCGATAAAAAGAATAACCTGATAAAAAAGTTTCAATACAAGATTGATCCTAAAAATTATTTCATCAAAACTGAAAGGGAAGCTGCTTACAACTCGTTCGAAATTATTCATTCCGGCAATCCATCAACTAATGTTGACATTGTAATTATTCCCGACGGTTATACTTCCGAGGAAATGGACCTTTTCAAAAAAGATTGTGAACGATTTGCAGATTATTTTTTTAATGCTTCACCCTTTAAGGAGAACAAAAATAAATTTAATATCTGGGGAATCGAAGCTCCCTCTGTTGAGTCTGGTACTGACATACCAGCAGAAGATATATGGAAAAAGACTTTAGTGAATACTTCCTTTTATACATTTGATCTTGAAAGATATCTAATGACTTCAGATAATAAGACACTACGAAATGTAGCGTCTAATGCTCCATACGATCAGATTTATATTTTAGTGAACAGTAGTAAATATGGTGGTGGTTCTATTTATAATCATTATTCTGTTTGTATGAATAATAACAGTTATGCCGAATATGTATTTGTTCATGAATTTGGACACGGTTTTGGTTCGCTGGCAGATGAATATTACACTTCTGATGTGGCATACAATGATTTTTACTCGCTCGATGTTGAGCCACTCGATCCAAATATAACCACGCTTGTTAATTTCGAATCCAAATGGAAAGACCTCGTTGATGATGAAACATTAATCCCTACTCCTGCAACGATAGAATTTAAAAACAAAGTTGGAGCATTCGAAGGTGGTGGTTACGTAGAAAAGGGGGTATATCGTCCGATGCAGGATTGTACGATGAAATCTATTTCAGTGGATAATTTTTGTCCGGTTTGTAAACGATCACTTCAGGCAATGATAGATTTTTATTCAAAATAATTTAAACACGATGGATCAAAAAAAATTACACAAAACAGTTGAAACCATTGCTTCAAAAAAATTTCTTAACGAAGATGAAATGCTCATCGAAGTTCTGAAACAACTCGTTGAACAACAAGACATAAACGTTATAGGCGGACGGGTTTGGAAATTAGAAGTTGAATCAAAAGCTTATCGGCTATTTTATCAAACAGGAAAACTTCAGAAAATCCGTCCGGACTTTCAGTTAAAGCTCACTGAATATCCAATCTTTGATCTTATCGCTAAAGAAAGGACAATCCTCGGAAATGAAACTAATTCGATACTTCGCAAGAAAGGAATTTTTAAATATTCAGCCTCTGGTGTGGGTGATAAAATAAAAATTAATGAAAAAATTTATTATGAATATATCCTCGCACTGAATAGTAATCACATAGATGAAGAGTTGAGATTGACACTAAACATCATTGCCACTGCTCTTACCTCACAAATTAAACAAAGGAGATATTCCAAGCGAGCTAAAATTCTTAAAGCCGATATTGATAAAGCCCGGGAACTTCAAAAATCTATTTTGCCGGAGCATCATTTCACTTTTTATAACTACGAGCTTTTTGGAGTGACAGACCCTGCTGAAATTGTCGGCGGAGATTTTTTTGACTACCTGCAGGTTGGTGATGATCTTGATAGGTTAGGAATTGCACTTGGTGATGCTGCCAGCAAAGGCTTAGCCGCTGCTGCTGAAGCGATGTACATTTCGGGTGCATTGCGTATGGCGTCGAATTTTCAAATTAAAATTGCCCCATTGATGAAACGAATGAATGAACTGGTAAACAAAATATTTGCCGATGATAAATTTACTTCGCTTTTTTATGGTGAACTTTCTACCGATAGAAGCGGCTTGTTTCTTTACGCAAATGCAGGTCATAACCCCCCTTTGTTTGTCAGAAAAAATTCCGATGAAATTATTTTACTTCAACCAACTGGTCCGGTTTTAGGGCCAACTCCCATGGCACGCTTTACCGTTGAGAATATTAACTTTGAAAAAGATGATGTATTATTAATTTATTCGGATGGAATCACGGACTCGGCAAATGCACAATTTGAAAATTATGGCGACGAGAGGCTAATAAATATTCTTAAAGCGAATTATCATCCATTGTTGATAAAGCACACGAACAATTTATTAAGTGGCGTAAAACTTCATTCGAATTTCGTGCTTCTAAAATCAGATCTGCAGCAGCGATTCTCCGAAAACGAAAAGAAGAATTCGCAAAACTAATGACCCTTGAAATGGGAAAGCCAATAGTACAAGCTCGGGCAGAAGTAGAAAAATGTGCATGGGTTTGTGATTATTACGCTGATAATGCAGAAAAGTTTTTAACTGATGAAATAGTTGAAACAGATGCACAAAAAAGTTTTATTAGTTTTCAACCAATTGGAATAGTACTTGCTGTGATGCCGTGGAATTTTCCTTTTTGGCAGGTCTTTCGTTTTGCTTCCCCAACTTTGATGGCTGGCAATGCTGCTATTTTAAAGCATTCTTCTAATGTTAGCGGATGTGCATTAGCCATCGAAAAAATATTTGAGGAAGCAGGTTTTCCTTCAGGACTTTTCCGAACAATTCTCGTATCTTCAAAAAATATTGAACCCATAATTAAACATCCGCTAATAAAAGCAGTTACATTAACTGGCAGCGTTACTGCCGGGAAATCCATCGCATCACTTGCTGGATCTTTAATAAAAAAAACTGTATTGGAATTGGGCGGAAGCGATCCTTATTTAATTCTCGAGGATGCTGATATTGAATCAGCAGCAGAATGTTGTGTAACGGCGAGATTATTAAATGGAGGACAAAGCTGCATCGCCGCTAAGCGATTTATCATTGTTGAATCAGTTTATGATGAATTTGAAAAAATATTTTTAGAAAAAATGAAATCCAAAAAAATGGGAGATCCTTTTGATGAATCCAATTCAATAGGTCCTCAGGCAAGTATTCAATTACGTGATGAGCTTCATCAACAAGTTTTAAAGAGTATTGAACTTGGTGCGAAATTATTACTTGGCGGAGAAATTCCCGAAATCAATGGGGCTTATTATCCACCGACTGTACTCGCTAATGTTAGAAAAGGAATGCCCGCTTTTGAAGAAGAATTATTTGGTCCGGTTGCAGCACTGATAAAAGTTGTAAATGAGGAAGAGGCAATTCGTAACGCAAACGAATCAAATTTTGGATTAGGAGCTGCAGTATTTACTTCTGATAAAACGCATGGAGAATTTATCGCGAAAGAAAAATTAAATACCGGCTGCTGTTTTGTTAATGAATTTGTCCGCTCGGATCCGCGCTTGCCATTTGGCGGAATCAATGAAAGTGGTTACGGCAGAGAATTATCAACTTTCGGAATCAGAGAATTTGTAAATATTAAAACAGTTTTTATAAAGTAACTTTTCCATTCATAAAAACTCCTTTTGCCTTCGTAATTGGACTTATAATTTCCTACTCCAAATTTCAAATCGCGTTTTTTCAACGTAATTATATTCATTTGAAACCCATTCAAAGCTATTCATTTGATTAATAGAAATGATATTGATTAGTCCCCACAATCTATTTCTAAATAACCAACTTACACAAAAAAGCTCAAATGTCATTCGGTCCCGATGAATAGGGATCAGAATCTCAATTTTTTACAAATTTAGATACTAAATGGCAATGCCAGCAGTATGACAACCGCGTAGAATGAGTAAATAAATAATGGTGGAGCTTAAAGCTGAGAAGAGTTAATTACGAACTGAGGTGTTATTTCCGAAAACAATCTTTTTACAAATATTCTATCATTAAACACCCTGAAGCCGGAAGCTGTGTGAGGGTAGGAGGGAGGGCTGGTTATTACTCCCGGCGTTCAGGGTTTAAAATTTTTTGTTGTAATCCTTTATCAATAACTTCTAAAAGATGATGTCTAAGATAAGGTTTTTCTAAATATAAGTCCATACCATTTGAAGAAAAAAAATCAACAATTTCAGATTTCTCAAAAGCAGTCATAGCAACAATCGGAATAGAAATATATTCTGATAATTTCCTGATTTCCATTGATGTCTGAATTCCATTTTTTCCTTGCCCTAAATTAATATCCATTAAGATTAAATCATAGAGATTTTTTTTTGCACTTTCAATAGCTTCTTCTCCAGAATTAACAATTTCAACAGCAAATTTTTGATCTAAATATATTTTTATTAACTGTTGACTTGTCCTATCATCTTCAACAACAAGTATTTTAATTCCCGATTGATTATGGTTTATTATTTCAAACAAACGTTTACCATTTTAATAAATAATGCAGTTAGTTACTTTCCTGAAAGATTTTAAGCTTTTTACGAACATCATCTAAAGCCTTATAAATAAGTTCAAACTCATTTGACTTGTCAAAAAAGTAATCTGCACCAAGTTTTTCACATTTTAATCTAAAATATTCAGTCGGATAATTAGTCATAACAATAACAATTATTGAGGGATAATTTTTTTTTACAAAACTTAGAACGTCAAGTCCATTTATTTTCGGCATATTTAAATCCAGAATAATCACATGCGGCTCGAGTTTTGCAACTAAATCAATTCCGAATTCGCCATCCATTGCTTCCCCAATTAGTTCAACGGTCGTTATTTCCGAAAGAATATCTTTCAAAGCTTCACGAACGGCTTCGGAGTCATCAATAATTAGTAACTTTAGTTTTTCTTGCATTGTTTATCTATATAACCGATGTAAAAATATCTTTTCCCTCATTCTGTTACTGTCAGCATATTGATGAAATAACTCTCATATTTTGGACTATAATTTCACTCAATACGTTTATGGTAGTTTCTTAAAAGAATAATATTAGATAAGTTTAAACGTTATTGAAAAAATATTTTATTCTAAACTTGCATTAAATCAGAGAGCACTGAAGTGAAATTTTTCCCTGAAAATTTTTTCATCACTGATCCATTCATTGAAAATGGCGAATTTATTTTCCTCTTGCAAAAAATCATTATTGTGCTTCTGATTGGCAGTTTGATTGGATTGGAGAGAGAGCATTCTCGGGCTGAGGGCTCAAAAATATTTGCTGGAATTCGTACATACACATTAATTGCACTTCTTGGGCTTATCTCCGCAATCATTTCTGAATTTTCAGTCATATGGATTTTGCCGGTTATCTTTATTGCCTTCTCCAGCCTTGTTATTGCTTCCTACATTACGTCTTCTAAAAATGGTAAGGTAGGTGGCACATCGGAAATTGCTGCACTACTTACATTTTTATTAGGGGCACTGGTTTATTGGAATCTGATTTTACTTGCCGCTGCAGCAGCAGTCATTGTTACTGTTTTTCTCTCATTAAAGATTCAGTTGCATAATATTGTCGGCAGTTTAGGTGAACAGGACATTTATGCAACCTTGAAAATGGCAATCATAACCATCATCATATTACCCTTGCTACCTGATAAAACGATTGATCCGCTAAAAGTACTCAATCCACGATTGATTTGGTTAATGGTTGTTCTGGTCAGTGGTATAAGTCTTTTGGGTTATCTTGTTATTAAATTCTATGGTAAAAATAAAGGTTTAGCTGTCACCGGATTGATTGGCGGGTTTATTTCAAGCACCGCTGTTGCATTTTCTTTTTCGAGAAAGAGTAAAATTCAACCAGACTATTCGACTACATTTGCGCTCGGGATTTTATTGGCTTCATCCATTATGTTTCTACGAATTGCAGTAATAATATTTTTATTGAATCTCTCATTAGCTTCATCACTTTGGATTTTGCTATCAATATTTTCCATTTCAGGTTTTATGATCAGCTATTATTATTCAAAAAGAATTATCAAAAATTCCATCCAGTTAGTCGAAGTGAAAAATCCTTTTGAGATAAAATCAGCTTTAGTATTCGGTTTAATTTTTGCAGGGATTCTTTTTCTTTCCAAAGCAGCACAGAATTATTTTGGCGATACTGGAATTTATGCTGCCAGTGTTCTTGGCGGTATTTCAAGTGTTGATGCTATTGTGCTGTCGGTTTCTAAAATTGTGAATGAACGAATATCATTTCGAATCGCTTCAGAAGCCATCATTATAGTCGCCGCCACAAATACGATTGTGAAACTGATAATTGCTTCAATCTGGGGAGATAAAAAATTAAAAGAAATTGTTGTCCGTGGATTAGGATTATTAGTTCTCATTCAGCTTCTTGTTCTATTTTTTCTGGTGATCAAACTTTGAATAATTACAAACTTGAAATTCAATACGACGGGACTAACTATGCAGGCTGGCAAATTCAAAAAAATGCTGCTACAATTCAACAAAAAATTACTGAGGCATTAAATTTAATTCTAAAAGAAAAAATAAACCTGATTGGTTCAGGAAGAACTGATGCCGGAGTTCATGCCGTCGGTCAGGTGGCTAACTTCCGAACGAAAAAAGTTATTGATATTTATTCCTTTAAACATTCATTAAATGGGATTTTACCAGTTGATATTTCAATTACTAAGATGGAGTCAGCAAATGAGAATTTTCATTCAAGATTCGATGCTAATCGAAGAATTTATTTCTATCTTATTTCTAAAATTAAATCGCCATTTCTGTTAAAGTATAGTTACCGCCTGCATCAACCGATTGATTTAAAGGGGCTGAATCTCCTTAGCAATGCGTTAATCGGTACGAATGATTTTACAGGGCTTAGTCGTAAAAATCCCTCCCTTGAAAATAAAGTCTGTACTATTTATTCAGCACATTGGAGAGAATTAAAAAATATTATCCTTTTCAGAATCGAAGCTGATAGATTTTTGCATGGAATGGTAAGGATTATAGTTGCAACTTTATTGAATGCGCAGAAACAAAACTTAGGAAGGGAATCTATAATAAAAATTTTAAGGGGAAAAGATACTTTGCTTGCAGCCGGTGCAGCTCCGGCTAAAGGATTATTTCTTTACAAAGTTCTTTATGATTGAGTTTGTATTGTTATTTTGCGCTTAAATAATATTTTGTCATATTTATTAGACTAATTCAACTAACTAATTAATTCACAATCATAGAGGTTAATATGGAATTTATTGGATATTTTCATCCAAAAATTATTCATTTCCCGATTGCTTTTTTATTGATCTATGCTCTGCTTGAGATTATTGGTGTATTATTTAAGAAGGATTTTTTTTCGAAAGCAGCACACCTATTTCTATTTCTTGGAGTTCTTGGTGCAGTTGCGGCAGTGCTTACCGGTAAACAAGCTTTTGAAAATTTTGAGTATTGGAACAAAAAAGCAAGCGATATATTAGAAGAACATGAACGATTTGCTAATATCACTCTTTGGTATTTTGCTGCTCTTCTTGTTCTTAGAACATTTTTAACTGTCAAGAAAAAATTTACAGGTGCAATTCAATATGTAATTGTTGTGCTTGCAATTGTTGGGACATATTTTGTATATGAGACAGGTGAACACGGTGGACAAATGGTTTTTCAACACGGCATAGGAACTGAATACAAAATAAAAATTATGGAAGAATGATTTCCTTCAATCCTCAAAAAAACCTGCCTGCATTTCTTATCCTTATCATTTTAATAAATGCAGCAGGTTATCTTTTAAGATTTTTTCATATGATACTTATTTTATCTTTTTAGGTTTCAGATTTCACATCTCTATTCTCATATTTATTTTCCTCTTAACTGACAAAGAATTTATCTCTTTTCTAAAAAATTATTAATAGAGCCCGGTTCGTTTAACCTGGTCAATATGCTTCTCTTAATATTGTTACCAGCGTTGATCATTGGTGGTGTTTTGCTGCTGATGAAAGAAATTAGGATTGCGAAACCGGATAATTTTTTATGAACTCGGAATTTCCTCATTAATAGATTATCCTATTTATCTGATTTGGAATTTTTCAAATATTGCTTCAGTTGTTGCGGTGATTTTATTTTCTGTTTCTATGAAGAAAAAAAAAATCATTTCGAGCGCATTCGTTTTTTTCCTGATTTATATTTCAGAAGTTATTCAAACGGAATTTGAAAAATTTGATTATTTCCCGTTGATCATTTTCGTATTGTTTTCGTTTTCGATAGGATTATTGATTAACCGAATTCAGAATTTTTATTTTCTATCCTCTCTAATTTTTACGACCATTTGGTTATGGATTTTAGGTTTTGGCTGTGATAACAAATTATTCGTTAATCTTTTTCTCGCTGCTCGATATGAAAGTTGGGAAGGTTTCTTTTTACCCGGTAAATCTGTATAAGAATTCCTAACAATTGGGGCTATTGTCATATTTTTATTTGCAGTGTTTTTTAACTATCTGTTTTCAAAAAAGGTAATTGAAAAAACAAACTAATTCAGTTAGATTTTTTTTGTATTTTCTACTGAAGAAAATAAAATTAAATGAAAAAGTACTTCACCATTCTATTAATAATTCTTTCATCACTAAACTTTGGAAAAGAGCTTCCATCGGATAAAGCTCGCGGGTTTTTCATCGCAATTGGAGTTGGACCGAGACTGCCGGTTTTTGATTTTGCCACCTCCTCTGAATTGGGATATGGATTTAATCTTGAATTGTCTTACACAGACAATGAATATTTACCGTTTTTTATATTTAGTAAAATAGGTTTTGAAACTTTCCCCGGTTCAAATGATTTCTACAAAACAACAGACTATTCAAACTTTTCAACTAACGTACTGCCAATAAATTTAGGAATCCGATATTTTTTTCCGCCGGTCTTGGAGCAAATCGTTTTAATTATTCCTTTCTCTGAATTTTCTTTTGCTTACAGCTATTATGAAAAACTTCATCAGTTCAAATCAGGAACAGGAAAGTCCAATTTTCTTGAAAGCAATTCCAAAATTGGATTTAGCGCCGGTGCCGGGATCTCAATGTTCTTAACGGAATTTTTAGTTACATATAATTATTATACCGACAATCAATTTGTCGGGTTCGATTTAAAAGTAAGATTACCATTATTCATTAGTTTTTAGGAGATATCATGAACTTCCAGACATTATTATTCGATGTAAAAAATCATATTGCTTTAGTGACTGTCAACCGACCAGAAAAACTTAATGCATTAAATCATACGGTCATAGAAGAATTAAAATCAGTTTTCAGTTTCATAAAAGAAAGTGACGACGTGTTTGTTGCAATCGTAACCGGAAGCGGCGAAAAAGCTTTTGTCGCCGGTGCAGACATTGCTGAGATAAATCAACTCGATGTCCTATCAGCTAAATCTTTTGCCGAGAACGGACAATCAGTTTTTAATTTGATTGAAAATTGCGGCAAACCGGTGATTGCAGCAGTGAACGGCTTTGCTCTTGGTGGTGGGTGTGAACTATCACTTGCATGCCATATTCGAATTGCTTCTGATAATGCAAAGTTCGGACAGCCCGAGGTTAATCTTGGTATTATTCCTGGTTACGGTGGAACGCAAAGGCTTGCACGATTAATTAATTCAGGACGGGCGATGGAATTAATATTAAGCGGAGATATGATTAATGCTGAAGAGGCATTACGGATTGGATTAGTTAATAAAGTTTATCCGAAAGAAGAGTTAAGTTCAAAAGTCTTTGAGTTTGCTGAGAAGATCGCATCTAAGGCTCAGCAGGCAGTGAGACTCGCTGTCGCTTCAATTAATGCTGTTGATGAAATGTCTTCAAAGGAGGGGCAAAATTATGAAGCTTCTCTTTTCTCTCTGTGCTGCGGTACATCGGATTTTAAAGAAGGCACTGCAGCTTTTCTCGAAAAACGTAAAGCAGAGTTCAAAAATAAATGATCCGATTTCTGACTAGTCTAATTAAAGATAAAAAGAAAATCTCCATCCTTTTATTTTCAATTGCTGTTTTATTGTTGTTGATCAATGTAGTCGTTGCTAAAATTTATCCGCTTAAAACTGATGTAAAAAAAAATGTCTCTGAAGCTGAAATCAACAAGATGTTTTATGATGCCATTAAAAAATTTGGATTTAATGATGAATGGATAAACAAAAAGTTAGTGAAGGATAAATTCTCCAGCATTTCTTTCACTAATTATATAATTCGTGTTCCTTCCGATCTTCCAATTCCTGTTTTATTGAATCAAGTGTTTGAAGATTTCTCTGCTACCGAAACAGCTATCCTATCGAATGAAATAAAAAACAGGCAGTCTTTCAACATTAGAAATATTCTCAAGCGAAAAAAAAATTCTGAAGGCTGATTTTGATTATGACAATTCAATTCACCGTAAGTCGGTTTCGATCGGGTTTATCATTTATGACGGGGATCATTTGGATGAAGATAACTTTAAAATACTCAACTCATCGGCTGAAAGATTTTCATTCTTATTTTACCCCGGTTACGAATTGAATAAAATTCTAGATAATTGCAATAAAGAATTTTCCTTAATATTAAATGATGATATAACCGAAGTAGATTATAAACTTGAAACGGGATATTCCGCTGATCGGCTGCAGCTTTCAGTAAAAGCAATTATAAACTCTTTTGGCAATGCAGCTTTTTTTATGATTGATGATGAATCATCCCTTTTCAATTCATCAAAAGGAGAAATGATTATTGATTGGTTGGAAAAAAGCAAACTAAGATTTTTGCATAAAGATAACATCTTTCATCTTTCGTCGGAATTTAATTTAGCCGGTGAATTTCATGACTTATTAAACTCGATGAGCGATGGAGAAGCAAAACTGGTCTTAATTAGTTCGGCTGATTATCTATCCATTGATGATGAGATTGCCGGTGTGAAAAAAATAGGTTATAAGTTCATTAATCCATCCGAAGTTATAAAGATGAATCAAGTGAGCGCTGCTCCGTTATAATTAAGTTCAATTAAATTTTTATCGGCAAATTGTTCCGTAATTATTTCCTTGCTGCCAACTAATACTGCAACACATTTAGTCTCATCAATAAATTGATCGGCGATCGAATTAACCTCGCCTAATGTTGTATCCTTTATTTTATTAATGTAACTGGCAAAATAATCATCGGGCAAATTCAACTGCAGTTTAAAGGAAATCCTATTTGCTAAACTACTGATTGTTTCGTAATCAAGAGGATATTTTTTAATATGATAAGACTTGACAGATTCAAATTCTTCAGCATTTAATCCATATTTAAGTTTATTAATTTCATAAAATATTTCATCAACCGCTTTGCGTGTTACTTCTGAGCTGACAGATGCAGCGATGGAAATTTTGCTTGAGTATTTTAAGTACAAGTTTGAAGAAGAAACTCCGTAAGTGTATCCATTCCTTTCTCTTAAATTTTTATTAAGTCTGCTTGCGAAGTATCCGCCAAAAGCAGTATTTAAAAATATTTTTTTGAAAAAATTATCATAGACAAGCTGCCTGGTAGAGTGTCCAATTCTAATCTCTGTTTGAACGGCGTCTTTTTTATTCACGAAATAATAGCTCTGCGAAGTAACTGCTTCGGAATAATTTTCTTGCTTAATGTGTGAAGTTGATTTCCAATTGACAAAATATTTTTCGAGATTATTTACCAATTGCTCTTTAGAAATATTCCCAACAATAATCATTGATAAATTGTTCGGTAAATAATATTGTTTATAAAAATGTAACAGATCATTATTTGAAATTTCTTTTACAGTGTAATCATAGCCTAAAGATGGATGAGCATAAAAACTTTGTTCTCCAAATATTTTCTGGTAAAAATTTCTATTCGCAATGTATTCTGCATTGTCTTTTACCTGGATTAGCCGCGTAAGGACCTTTCTTTTTTCTCTTTCAAAATTTTGCTCACTTAAGTGAGGTGATAAAAGAATTAAACTTAAGAGATAAATTGACCTGTCAATGTTTTCAGTAAGTGTTAAAATATTAAATGACGTAATGTCGTCACTGCAATCAATGTTAAATTGCGTGCCAAGCATATCAAACTCTTCTTCAAGTTGCAGGGCATCAAATTCTCCGGCACCTTCATCAATACAATTTGATAAGAGCCTCGCAAGTCCCTTTTTTTCTAAAGGATCGTGTGCACTTCCCGAATCAATCTGCGCGATAATCCGAACTATCGGCAATTCATTTCTTTGAAGTAGAAATACGTTTATTCCATTTGACAGAGTAAATTTTTGAAACGAAGGAAATTCGTAATCAAGTTCTGGAGTTGCTTCGGGTTTTAGATTTCGATTTATAAAAGTCATCTATCTTTTTCCGGAAGAATCCTTAATTCAAAATATGGGCTTGTTAGATATTTATTTGCAGCCCTTTCTATATCTTCAGTTTTCAAATTTGTAAACCTTTCGAGATCAAAAGACAAGCTGTTGGGTTCACCTAAATAATAGTCATAACTATTTATTATATCAGCAAGTGAATCCAGCCTTTGTAAAGAATAAATAAAAAGAGACTTTAAAATATTTTTGGTTTTTAGCAGCTCCGTTTCAGTAATTGAATTAACTGCAATCTTTTTTAATTCACCGAAGATTTCATCTTTAACTTGCTCAATACTTTTACCTGGTTTAACCGTAGCTGCAATCATAAAATGACCGCCGAACTTTCCTGAAAAATTATACGCTGAAACATCTTGAGCAATTTCTTTTTCATAAACAATAGAATTGTACAATCTTGATTTTTTCGAATCAGTAAGAATATTTGCCAGAATAATTAATGCGGACTCATCTTCATGAAAAAAATTGACCGATGACCAAACGAAGTAAATTCTTGAGAGCTGAACATTATCGTAATGAATAAAAATTTTGTTTTCAATCAAATGATTTTTCCGCGCCGCAGGTAATTTGGAATCGGAAAAATCAGGAATCTCGCCGAAATATTTTTCAACTAAATCTTTCGCCTGCTGGAATTCAAAATTGCCTGCAATAACAAGAGAAGCATTTGCCGGTGAATAATGCTTTTTAAAAAATGAAGTAACATCATCAATAGTAAAACTTGTAATATCGTTTATCGAGCCGATTGTAGATGAATTATATGGATGATCTTGCGGGTAAATATTGGCAAGAATTAATTCCCATGCTAAGCCATAAGGCTGATTATCATAACGTTCAAGTCTTTCATTTTTTACAACGTCCTTTTGATTATCAAGTTTTTCCTGTGTGAGTGCGGGGAGAAAAAATCCCATCCTGTCTGATTCAAGCCACAAAGCAAGTTCAAGATAATTTGATGGAAGCTTTTCATAATAGTTGGTTCTATCAAAAGCAGTAGAGGCGTTTAGTGATCCCCCTGCCTCTTGAATATATTTGAAGTGCATCTCTTTCGGTACATTTAGTGAGCCTTGAAACATCATGTGTTCGAAAAGATGCGCTAAACCGGTTTTGCCTTTAACTTCATAAGCGGAACCGACTTTGTACCATAGATTTACGGCAGCAAGGTGGGGTTTATCTGCCTTGTGTAAAATTATCTGAAGACCATTCTGAAGCTTGTATTTTTCATACTTTAGGTCAAGATGATTCATAAAAAATATTTACTCATCAATGTAATAATTTCAATACGCGATCAAGGCGAATCGAGCCGATGAGTTTCACAAACTCAGAAAAGGGAATGTCTCTATCCCACGAAAACAAGGTAATGAAAGCCTCACCCACCACCATGTCTCTTGGAACAAATCCCCAGAACCTGCTGTCAAGACTGTCATCACGGTTATCGCCCATCATAAAGTAATAATTCTTCTTGAATGTATAAGAGGTTACAACCTTGCCGTCAATTAAAATTTCATTTCCCCGAATATCAACAATGCGCTTTCCATTTTCTCGATCAATCGTCATTCTCCATTGTTCAATGTTATTTATATTTAATGGAACAGTGAAGCCTTCATAAGGAACGACAAGCGGACCATAATTATCTTCATTCCAGGGCATGCCTTTGGGGAAAATTCTCGGGTTTGCAATTCCTTTTGGAATTGATTGCATGTTCATAGAATATCTTCCGGCGTAATATTTAATATGAGGGGGGCGCCAAAATTCTTTTCCATTTACATAAACAACTTTATCAACAATAACAATTGTATCACCCGGTGTTCCGATGCATCTTTTAACATAGTTTACACCAAGCTCTTCCGGAACTAACTCATCTCTATTTCCTGGAAATTCAAACACAACGATATCTTTTGCCTGCGGATCTTTGAATGCCGGAAGTCTGAAATGAGGTATTTCCGTTTCTGTTAATGGTATATATTTAGGCGAGCTTGAACCGTAAACAAATTTATTTACAAGCACAAAATCACCAACCAGAATTGTATCTTCCATAGAGCCGGTTGGAATTCTTGTATTCTGAATTACAAATGTGATAATAACAAAAGCGGCGGCGGCGGCATATAATAACTGCTTTATAAACTCGATTACTTTTTCTTTTGGTGTTTTCGGTTTTACAGGTTCTTCTTTTTTGTGTTGAAATATCTTTTTTAAATTTTCTGTAAATGACAATTGACTGCTCCTATTTTGAAATTTTGGAATGCAAGTTAAGATTATTTTAGATTAAAAATTAAGTTCAAATATTTCTGATTTGAATATTCACTACTCAAATATAAATAGTTTGACTTCACTCAAAAAGGGAATTATAATTGAGCAGAATCATCATCAAAGACTTTTGAAAATTGAGAACTACTTTTCAATATCATTCTTGTGAAAGCGGGAATCTGATTTATAATCAACGGATTCCTGTTTACACAGGAATGACGAATTGTGGCAATGCCATCAGAAGTCTCATATATTCAATTGTTAAAAATAACAAGAATGATGCAAAAGGCAGACTTAATTTCGTTTGAGATATCTTTGCACGAGCCACTACAATACATATAATTAGCCTGTGTAAACCTTGTATATATGAGTGCAATCATATAATTAGCGAGCGCAACCCTTAGTAAATGTAAACCTTGCATTAACAAGTGTAAACCTTGTATCAGCGAGTGTAAACATTGCATTAACAAGTGCAAATCTTGTATTAGCGAGTGTGAATCTTCCACGAGTAAGTGTAAATATCGAAACTCATAAAAAAATCAATTCAATATCGCTTCACTTTTAGTTATTTTCGATAAAGAAAATTTAAACAGAAGATTTTATGAACAGAGCACAAAAAGCCGGTCTGATAATTGGTTTGATCGCTGCTGCAGCTATTTACTTTTTAGCGCAGATTTATCCCGGAAATTCAAACGCGTTTGTTATGGCTGCAATAGCTTCCTTGATGGCAATTTGGTGGATTACGGAAGCTGTCCCTTTGGCTGCGACATCTTTGCTTCCGTTAGTTTTGTTTCCGCTTTTAGGAATAAGTGATGGAGAAAAAGTCGCCTCATCATACATCAATTCTGTTATTTTTTTATTCCTCGGAGGATTTATTATTGCGCTCGCAATGGAACAGTGGAATCTTCATAAAAGAATATCATTAAAAATAATTTCGTGGTTTGGCGGAACTGCTTCAGCAATTGTCGTAGGGTTTATGTTCGCAACAGCTTTTATCTCAATGTGGATTTCGAACACTGCCGCAGCATTAATGATGCTTCCGATTGCCTTATCTGTAATTAGCAATTTAGAAAATACACTTGGAAAAGCGAAACTTGAAAATTTTTCCAAAGCCATGATGCTTGGAATAGCTTATGCGAGTTCTATTGGGGGGATGGCAACATTAGTTGGAACTCCTCCAAATCTTGCACTGATTAAAATACTTCAAATCACTTTTCCCGAATCACCTGCGATATCTTTCGGATCGTGGATGACATTGAGTTTACCAATCTCCGTCATAATGCTTATAGCTGCAATCATTCTGCTGACAAAAATAAAGTTCAAAGTATCAAGCGACTTAAAAGTTGAAAAGTCTTTTATCATTAATGAATATAAAAATCTTGGTAAAATAACTTTTGAAGAAAAGGCAGTGGGAATAATTTTTTGTTCAACAGCTTTACTATGGATTTTCCGAACCGATTTGAATTTTGGGTTTATCAAAATTCCCGGCTGGCAAAACCTGCTGCCATTTCCGGAGTTTATAAATGATGGAACCGTAGCAATCTTCATGTCACTGATAATGTTTTTTATTCCATCAAAAAGTAATTTGAACGGAAAAAAAACAATTATTGATGTAGAGGTATTTCAAAAAGTTCCTTGGTCTATCATCTTGCTGTTTGGAGGGGGATTTGCATTAGCGCAGGGTTTTTCGGTTTCAGGATTATCAGAATTAATTGGTCAAAGCATGTCCGGGTTTTCATTCTTATCGCCTCTGATATTAATTTTAATAGTATCATTGTCATTGAATTTTTTAACCGAGTTGACTTCGAACACTGCAACAGCAAATATGATTCTGCCTATTCTTGCGTCAATTTCCGTAGCGATGAAAATGAATCCGCTTTTGTTGATGATCGCAGCAACGCTTTCTGTTTCAATGGCATTCATGCTTCCGGTTGGAACACCGCCAAACACTATAGTATTTGCCAGCGGCAGATTAAAAATCAGCGATATGGCAAAAACAGGATTTGTATTAAATTTGGTGGGTGTTGTTATAGTTTCATTGCTGGTATATTTTTTAGGTACAGTTTTATTTGATCTTTCAACTTTCCCGGTTTGGGCAATAATTAAAAAGTAAGTGGAGTGAAATGTATATTTATCAAGTGACAATTGGAATTAAGAAGGAGGTGGCAGACGAATGGGTAAAATGGATGGAACAAACTCATTTGCAAGATGTCTTGAACACAGGGGCTTTTCTTTCGCATAAATTTTATAAAATAATAATTCCATCCGGTACATCAGATGAGGTGAATTATATAGTTCAATATAAATTTTCTGCGTTGAAAGAATATGAATTTTATCAACTGAATTACGCCGCCAAACTTCAAAAAGAACACTCCGATAAATTTAAAGGTAAATTCCATGCAGCAAGAGCAGTTTTCGAAGAGGTTAACGAACAGTACTGAATGAAATTATAGGGAAAGAATTTTACCTATCATTGAAAAATTATTTTAATTATCTATAAATCAAAAAGGAATTAATAATGTCGAAATACTTTTCTTATCAATTAATAATAGCTTTAATCGGCATTTCGCTTGTTAGTGCATCAGCGAAAACATTTGCAGATATTTCAGGAGGCGACCCCGAAAAAATTGAAAATTTTACTCTTAATAATTATGACGGTAATAAATATTCACTTTCCGATTTCAAAGATTCCAAAGCGATCGTACTGATTTTTATTTCAACTCAATGCCCGGTATCGAATGCGTATAATTCAAGGATGGTTGAACTGAATAAAAAATTCAAAGAAAAGGGAGTTACTTTTATAGGAATAAATTCTAATAAAGAAGAGACAAATATCAACATAAAAAAACACGCTAAAGAAAAAGGATTGGATTTTTTAATTCTTAAAGATGAAAAGAATATTATCGCAGATAAATTGAACGCAACTGTAACTCCTGAGGCATACGTATTAAATCCTAATTTTGAAATTTTATATCATGGCAGGATAGATGATTCTCAAAATGAAGTAAAGGTGGAGGTCAAAGATCTAGCGAACGCACTGACTCAAATATTGAACGGTGAAAAGGTTTCGAATCAAAGAACAAAAGCATTTGGCTGCTCAATCAAAAAGATTTAACTAATGATAAGATTACTTTTGATAGGTATTTGTTTTAGCTTTTTCTTAACGGGCTGCTTAAAAAAGAATGATGAGCCGGTTCAGAAAACTCAATCGGAGCTGAATAATAAACGAATAGCACCACATCCATACAACGTTCCCGAACTTGATTCGGCGAATCTTAGTCAGCTCATAAGTAATAGAAATGGACGAGCACTTTTTATAAATGTTTGGGCAACCTGGTGTGAACCCTGCATACAAGAATTTCCTGAACTTGTAAAAATTTTCAATGAGTATAAGACGAGAAATATTGATTTTGTGAGCCTCAGCGTTGATCAGCCCGAAGATGATTCAGTTGTAGTTGCAACTGTTAAAAAATTCAAAGCCGGGTTCAATGTTTTTATTGCAGCCGAAAAACAAAGTGAACAAATAATAAACATGCTAAACCGTAATTGGAGCGGCGAAGTACCGGCAACATTCATTTACAATGGGAGTGGGAAGCAGGAAAAAATAATTTTAGGCGGAAGAAATTTTGATTTCTTCAAAAGCTCAATTGACAGTGTTTTATTTCGATGAGTGAATCCTTTGAGAAGATTAATTTTAAATATTCTGCTCTTTTCTATAATGATGATTTTTATTTCTTGCAGAGAAGAAATCATTCAACCGGATAATATTAGCGGAAATATTAATCAGCCAACACAAATAAAAGAATTTAACTCTTACACCTTCATTATCAATGCAGATAACGCAAACTTCACACTTACTGAACCGACCAGTTTTACATTTGATATTGTTAATCTATTAATAACCAACTTAGATTATGATAAAGGTGTGGTTAAACTAAATATTTTAAATGATAATGGAGATTCATATTTCGAGTATTTTGTAGATGAAGAAATTGCTTCGCGCATAATTTCAGTGCAAGGATTTATTCCTTCGTCAATAGAAATTCAATTGATTGATTTTACAGGAAAATTAAAAGTCCAACTTTCGCCATATTAAACACTATTTTATATCAGAAATAAATTTATTAATACAAGGAATAAAAAATGAGAATTATTACTAAATCGTTATTAGCAGTTTTGTTTTTGGGAATTTCGCTATTAGCGCAGCAAGCTTCGGACTATTTCCCTTCAAGCACAGGATACACATGGAATTATAAATATACTCCACTTGATTCGGTGAATAATGAAATTGATTCGATAGTTTATTATGGAATTGATTCATTTGCAGTTGTGGAAAATTATAAAGGTAGATCAGCGAGCATTGTCCTTTCTAAAACAGGAACGCTCGAAACCCTTCCCTTCATACCTTATCTTGATACTTCTTTTTTAAGCTTCAGCGGAATGGATGCCTATGAATATTTCAGAGCGGCTAATCTTTCTGCGGTTCTTGCATATCTCGATTCGCTCGGAATAGACTCTTCATTTAGTTTCTTAGGATTATTTACTTCTCTCGAGGCATGGTATGATACTTATAGATTTGGTTCTTCGCTAAATACGGATTATTTAATTTATTCGAAAGACACATCGGTCACAATCAATACGCTTGATGTTCCACTAAGATTCAAAGCATCCGGCAAGCGATTGGAAGATGAAAACATTGATACACAAATCGGTTCGTTCCTTGCCAAGAAATTTTTGATTACACGCTCTATTAGTTACCTGTTGATTATCCCACCCCTGCCAGCGATTGAAATTCCAATTTTATCAAGCAAAGATTCGTTGTGGATTGCACCGCAAAATTGGGTGCTCAAAGAAATTATTCCTTCAACATTAGTGGATCTTTCAATATTGGGTTATGATACATTATACATTCCAGGATTATCAACGGAAATTATTCAACCAGTAACTGATGTGAGTGAAGAAAATTTTGCAGACCCAAATTTCACATTAAGTCAGAACTACCCGAATCCATTTAATCCTTCAACCACAATTTATTATAGCATTCCAAAAGCTTCACAGGTTAAACTGAGTGTTTATGATGTGCTCGGCAGAGAAGTTATTCAGCTTGTAAACGGTTTCCAATCTGCAGGAAGTTATAATATTGTTTTTGATTCAAATGCATTGCCGAAAAATTCTTTGACAAGCGGCGTTTATTTTTACACTATTCAGTTTGAAAATCTTTCTATTTCAAGAAAAATGATTCTGCTGAAATAAGTCAAGCGAGAAAAATTTACTAAGAAAATTCTTAGTTATTTAAACAGATTTTAATAAATTTGTCCGCTGGTTATTTCAATTATTTAAATATTCATTTTTCTAGGAATTGTTAAATGCGGTTAAAGCCAAATAAATTATTTTTTCATAAAGATGAGGTAATGTCCTTGCCGGTTCGTGAAGAAATCGAAGCCAAATATAAGTGGAATCTTCAGGATATTTATTTAACAGATGATGATTGGGAATCTGATTTTAAATGGGTGGAATCCCAAATTCCGAATTATAAAAAATTTGAAGGTCAATTATCAAGCAGCGTGCAAAACTTATTCGCATGTTTCAATTTTGATAATGAAATTGGAATAAAACTTGAGCGGCTGCATCTATATGCAATGCTTGCAAAAGATTCAGACATGAGGGTTACAAAATATCAGGCGGCAGATGACAGGATTCGTACTTTATATTCCAATGCAAACACGGCAAGTTCATTTATAAGACCCGAATTAATTTCCATCTGCGATAATCAATTGCTTGAGATGATAAATAATTTAAGTGAACTTAAAATTTATAACCATTATATTGAAGAACTTCTAAGAACTAAAAAGCATACGTTGGATAAACAACGCGAAGAAATTTTAGCACTTGCTTCGGATGCTCTTCAAACGCCTTACAATACTTACTCACTCTTTACAAATGCCGACATTGAATTCCCATCTGTGGAAGATGAGAACGGAAGTAAAGTTCAAATGACTCATGGCAGATTTTATTCTGCAATGTATTCTAAAGAGCAGGCTTATCGTGAACGAGCGTTTAAAGCTTACCTGAAACCCTACAAAGATTTTATGAACACGTTTACTTCGCTGTTTAATGGAAATTTAAAGACAAATATTTTTAATGCTAAAGTCAGAAATTATTCATCAGCAAAAGAAGCTTCGTTGGACAGGAATAATATTCCTGTTTTTGTTTATGATAATCTTATTAACGCTGTTGGAGAAAATTTAGAGCCTCTTCATCGCTGGGCAAACCTGAAAACGAAATTACTTGATGTAAAAAACCTCCACCCTTATGATGTTTATGTTACAATATTTCCGGAATCGTCAGAGAAAGAATATGACTTTGAGGAGGCAAAACAACTTGTTCTTGAAGCACTAAAACCAATGGGAGAAAATTATCTTTCTTCGTTGAAAATGGCTTTCGATAACAGATGGATTGACGTATACGAGACAAAAGGCAAACGAAGCGGGGGATATTCATCCGGAACTACTTTCGGTGTTCATCCTTATGTGTTGTTGAATTGGACAAACTTATTGAATGATGTATTTACACTTGCTCATGAAATGGGGCACAATATGCATTCATATTACACCGGTCTTAACCAACCTTTTATTTATTCTAATTACTCTATTTTTCTTGCAGAGGTTGCCTCTACCTTTAACGAATCACTCCTCCTTGATCATTTGATTGAGCGTGCACAGAACAAACAGGAAAAATTATTTTTACTTGAAAAATATTTGAATAATATTACGGCTACTTTTTACCGCCAAGTTATGTTTGCTGAGTTTGAATCTATTGTTTACGAACGAGTAGAAAAGGGAGAGGCGTTAACGGCTGATACTCTTTGCCAACTTTATAAAGATATTTACCAAAAGTATTGGGGACCGGCAATGATAGTTGATAAAGAGGAAGAATACACCTGGGCGCGCATTCCGCATTTCTTTTATAATTTTTATGTCTTTCAATATGCAACCGGTATGGCGGCATCGGAAGTATTGGCAGCAAAGGTGAAAAGAGAGGGTTCGCCTGCTGTTAAAAAATACCAGGAATTTCTAAAAGCCGGAAGTTCAGATTATTCTATTAATATTCTAAAGCGTGCCGGTGTTGATATGAATTCGAAAGACCCTGTTCTTGCCGTAACAAAAAAAATGACTCAACTACTGAATGAAATAGAAGATTTAATTTAATGACTTTTTAAATTCTAATAGTATGTTCGTACAAACCAAATCCGATCTAAATAAATATTTTCTTTCTCTTACTTACGATGATTTGAGTTTAATTCCCACGCAAGTTTCCGTATTGAAATCGCGAAACGAAGCAGTGACTAACTCACAATTTCTTGGTCTCAATTTATCAGTACCAGTATTATCCAGCCCGATGGATACTGTTACCGGAATTGAAATGGCAAAAGAATTATCAAGGCTTGGTTGTCTTGGAATTCTAAATAGATTTGACTCATCGCTGGATGAAATTTTATCTGAAGAGGTTGAGGGTGACGGCATTAAAGCCGTATCAATAGCTTTATCAACCGAGCTAAAGGTAATAGAGAAACTCGCTTCGAAGCGATATGTAATTTGTTTAGATACAGCTAATGCAAATAATAAGGAAGTGCTTCAGAAAACATACGAGATAAAAAAACATTTTGATTCAAAAATTATTATTGGAAATGTCGCACACGGCTCAACATTGGAACAACTTGATAGCAGCGGTGCTGATGCAGTTCGAGTTGGGATAGGTGGGGGGAGTGTTTGCACAACTTCGATTCAGACAGGAATAGGAATCGGTCAGGTTTCTTCTTTGCTGGATGTTTATTTTACACGCAAAGAAAAGAAATTAAAAATAAAAATAATCGCGGACGGCGGAATCAAAAGTTCGGGTGATGTTGCAAAAGCTATCGCACTTGGTGCAGATGTTGTGATGCTCGGAAGAATGCTTTCGGGTACTCGTGAAACGCCCGGCGAAGTAATAAAATATAATGGTCAATT
Organism: Ignavibacteriales bacterium; assembly: GCA_016709155.1. Lineage (NCBI taxonomy): Bacteria > Pseudomonadati > Ignavibacteriota > Ignavibacteria > Ignavibacteriales > Ignavibacteriales bacterium. The sequence continues at coordinate 735,392 of JADJEI010000013.1, forward strand.
GTGGAAAAAGTACAGAGGTTCAGCTTCATTTGGAGTGAAGATGCGGAATGAATTTATTGAGGGTGAAGAAACTATGGTCGCATACAAAGGGGCGGTTAAAAATGTAATTGATAGTATTTCAGATGGACTAAAGAGTTCGATGAGTTATATGAATTGTTTAACTATTGATGAACTTCGCAATACCGAGAGTTTCGCAGTTCTCAGTACAAGCAGTTACTTAGAAAGATTACCTAAAATTTAATTCAGATTGATCTAACGAATTCTATAACCGGAGATGATCCGGCTTTTTTATAGCTTCATTCGTTTTAATCTTAGAGAATTACTAACAACAGAAACAGAGCTGAAAGACATCGCTAATGCAGCAAACATCGGGTTAAGTAATCCCAACGCTGCAAGGGGAATCCCGATTACATTGTAAATAAATGCCCAGAAAAGATTTTGTTTTATAACTCTGATTGTCTGTTTGGAAAGTTTAAGTGATTTAATAATACCGTTAAGATCTCCATTCATTAATACTACTTTTGCACTTTCGATAGCCACAACCGTACCTGTTCCAATAGCAATGCCCAACATCACTTTGGACTAAGGCAGGTGCATCATTTATTCCATCACCCACCATAATAACTTTTTTATTTTCGCTTTGAAATTTTTTACAACACTTGATTTATTCTCCGGTAAAACCCCAGCTTCAAATTTAGAAATTCCAACTGTATCAGAAACTCGTTTAGCGACATTAAAATTATCGCCGGTCAGAAGAACAGATTCCAAATTATTTTGTTTTAACTCTTTAATTACTTCAGCAGCGTTACTCTTTATTGAATCATTAACTGTGACAAATCCTTTTGCTGCTCCATTTATTGCAAGAAAAATTATTGAAGAACTATCATTAGAATTAGTTCTCAATCTTTTAAGCATAATGCTTAAATCAACATTATTCTCTTTCATATATGATTCGTTGCCGGCTAAAATAAAATCATTATCAAATTTTCCCTTCAATCCTTTACCGGGTTTAGCTTCAAAATTATTTAACGATTTAAGATTTATATTTTTTGTTTTTGAAAAATTGATAATTGCTTTGGCAATCGGGTGTTCGGATTTACTTTCCAAAGAAGCAAGCAGTGATAGAAATTCTTCTTCAAAATAGTTATCAGTATAAATTCCATTAACAGATAAAATCCCATCTGTTATAGTTCCGGTCTTATCAAAGACTATTATATCCGCCTGATTCAAAGTTTCTAAACTTTCACCATCCTAAAAAGAATGCCGTTCTGAGCGCCTTTACCCATCCCGACAATTAGAGCTGTTGGTGTTGCCAATCCCAATGCACATGGACATGCGATTATCAGCACTGCAACAAAATTCATAAGTGCAAGGCTAAAATTATCAGGCGATAAAAATAACCAGATAAAAAAAGTAACTAATGCAATTGCAACAACAACCGGAACAAATACAGCTGCAACTTTATCAGCTAAGTTTTGTATTGGCGCTTTAGAACCTTGTGCTTCTTCAACTAATTTTATAATCTGTCCGAGTACAGAATTATTCCCAATCTCTGTAATTTTAAATTCAAATGATCCAGTCGAATTTATAGTTCCGCCAATCACTTTTGATCCTATAATTTTTTCAACCGGTAAGCTCTCGCCGGTTATCATTGCTTCATTAACAGTGGATGAACCCGAAATAATAACTCCATCAGCAGGAATCTTACCCCCGGGTTTGATTACAACTATATCATCAAACTTTAAATCTTCTATTTTCTTTTCAATCTCACGATTATTTTCTTTAACGATTGCAGTTTTTGGTTGTAATTCAATCAGCTTTTTTATTGCAGTTCCAGTTTTTGATTTTGCCCTGCTCTCAAGCCACCTGCCTAATAATATTAAAGTTATAATTACTGCAGTCGTATCGAAATAAACATGAAGTTGATTATTATGATGAGAAAACCATTCGGGGAATAGTGTGAGCAGTAAGCTAAAAATAAATGCGGCACCGGTGCCTATTGCAACCAGCGAATTCATATCAGCAGTAAAATGCTTTAAGTTATTCCAGAATATTTTATAAAATCTTTTACCTGATACAAACACCACCGGCGTTGTCAGAATTAATAATATTTTATTTATCTCTTCAATGCTCAGGAAATTCCTTAGAAAAAAATCTTCCCACATTATTCCCATATTTATTAGCAGTATTGGCACTGAAAGTACGGCTGCGAATATCAGATCATTCTTTAATTCTTTTAAGTGAGTGTCCGTTTTTATCTCAGCAGTATTATTTAAAGAAGTTTGTTTATCAAGTAAAGACAGATCAAGCTTGTAACCGGCATCTTCAATTGATTCGGCTAATTTTTTTAAATCAACCAGGTTTGGATCATATTCAAAAGAAGCTTTTTCGGTAGCAAGGTTTACATTAACATTCTTTACCCCGTCAAATTTAGAAATTGTTTTTTCAACACGTGCTACACAGCTTGCGCAAGTCATACCTTCGACAGGCAAAGATAATTTTTCGATCTTTACTTCTTTCACCATACTTCTTTTATTCTTTTACGATATATCCAGCAGAAACAATTGCTTCTTTGATTTCAGAAGTTTTAACTTTTGCTTCATCAAATTGGACTTTAGCTTCACCGATTTTTACATCTAAATCATCTATTGCCAATTTTGATATTTCTTTCTTAACTGCCATAACACAATGCTGGCAGGACATTCCTTCGATCTTTATCTCAAGCTGCATAAAAAATTCTTTCCTATAAAATTAAATTTAATTAACAGTAAGATAAAAAATATTAAACGGATAGTTTTGGTAAAAAAATAACTTATCACAAATAGGGAGGCGCGGGCACAATTATTTTAAGGTGAAAAGGAAAACCATTTGCTTAAAATGGGGATGAAGAAAAACGCGAAGTATTTTTTGGTGTTTACTTTAATTCTTCAAGCGAATAGAATTTTGCCGGTCTAAGTCGTTTGTATTCTTCAGATTGAATATCAATGTGTGAATAATTAATCAAGTAATTTTCTTTTCGCACATTGTTAGTTACGATAGGATTCTCGTTCAGAATGATAAATCTATTTGTTAGGAATGAATTACTTTCAACAAATCTTACATTTTCAACTGATGTAATACTTTTGAGAGCAGGTTGAGCTGCCGGCCGTGTACTTCGCGGGATTGTTTGAAGTATCAACTTATTATTAGTCTTTTTCATACGATAACTTGCAAAAGAAATTAAAAGCAGAAATATTCCGAATAATGAAAATAAAAAAACCGATGATTCAATAATTTGAAGTAATTCCATTTTGTGTTCCTTTGTTGTTAATTGCAACTAAGGTTTCAAATCGCATACCAGCAAAATTGGTCAGTTTTTAAGTCATTTTTCATCTATTACATTCCAAGTTGAGAAATCTTTTCAAATTGGGAACAATTACGCTGATTGTGTAAGAGTTCGACGGAATAAAATAAAATTGTTTTTGCAAAGGTTCTTTAATAACTTAACGCTCTAAATTAAAAGGATTTATGGAAAGGAATGCCAGATGACCAAAGCTGACATAGTAGATAAAGTCGCAAATGGTACAGGACTCACTAAATTAGAAACTGAAGCTATAATTGAAGGTTTTTTAACAACAGTTATCGAAGCACTGCGCGAAGGTAAAGGAATTGAAATACGCGGCTTCGGAAGTTATAAAGTTAAAAAGAAAAACGCCCGCAATGCAAGAAATCCAAAAAGCGGGCAGAAAGTATTTGTGCCTGAACATTTCGTTCCGACATTTAAATTCTCAAAAGATTTTAAAGAGATCGTTGATGCTGGAATGAAAGGAAATATTAAGGAGAATTCATAAGTGCCTCGCTTTTGCTCTTCGTGCGGATTTGAGATTTCGGGTGAGTTTAAATTTTGCCCTCAATGTGGTGTTGAATTAAATAATATAACAGAACCCATTGAGAACGGAATTGAAAATGTTGAAACAAGTGAAGAAGTTTTTATCTGTCAAAATTGTGGTGAAGAAAATCCGGTATCCGCTGAAGTATGTGCTGGCTGCGGTGCAAAGCTGTCTGGTGAGAATGTCAAAGTTCAAAAACGGACTGAAGCAAAACCGGAATTAAAAGTAAATAAAATAGTTGAAGAGCAAACCAGGAAAACTAATGTAAAGAATATTCATCATAAGCCGGTTACGAAAAAGCATACCAAGCACGATAGAAAAATTGCAGCACCAAATCAAAATAAAATGCTCGATTCAAAAAAAATAATTATTACTATAGCCGCAAGTGTTATAATTATTTTCATTTTATTAGTGCTTACCGGAAAAATAAATCTGTCGGGTTCAGAGGAAGTGGTACAGAATAATGTAGTTCAGGAAAGTTCATCCGGTGTAGATCTTAACAATGTACAAAAGATTAACGAGCTGGAAGCACAGGTAAAAGCGCGCCAAATAATACTCAACTATTGCTGCAGCTTGCACACTTAAAAAATGATTCCGGATTTTATGATAAAGCGATAATTGATTACACACATTATCTCGAAGTGAATCCTTCGGATGCCGATGCAAGAATTGATATGGGAGTGTGTTATTACAATTTGCAAAACTATCCTAAAGCAATTGAAGAAATGGAAAAAGCACTTACATATCAGCCAACACACCAAATAGCACATTTGAATTTAGGGGTAGTTACAATGGCTTCCGGAAATATAGAAGCAGCAAAGCAGTGGCTGGAGAAAGCAGTAAAATTAAATCCTAACACTGATGCAGGAAAAAGAGCACAGGAATTATTAAGTTCAAGATTAATTAAATAAACGGAGAAAAAATGCCTTGTGGTAAAGAGAAAACGACATAAAATGTCAACTCACAAAAGGAAAAAACGATTACGAAAGAATAGACATAAAAAGAAATTAAGATAGTCATTCAATCTCAATTCATTTTTTAATAAGGCGAAGGACATCACTTCGCCTCAATATTTTGTAATCCAAAATTAATAAGCCAACTTAGCTCAGCTGGTAGAGCAACTCATTCGTAATGAGTAGGTCGCCGGTTCGATTCCGGCAGTTGGCTCGAAAGGGAGAAAGAGGAAGAGGTAGAGCATCCCGATGCGATCGGGAAGGTCACTGATAGGATTCCGGCAGTTGGCTCGAATGTGAGAAAGGGGAAGAGGTAGAGCATCCCGATCCATCGGGAAGGTCGTCGGTTCGATTCCGGCAGTTGGCTCGGAAGGGAGAAAGAGGAAAGGGTAGAGCATCCCGATGCGATCGGGAAGGTCACTCATTGATTCCGGCAGTTGGCTCGGAAGAGAGAAAGGGGAAAGGGTAGAGCATCCCTATCCAATTGGGAAGGTCACTGATTGGATTCCGGCAGTTGATTTTAAAAACGCACTTTTTAATCCCCATATCCTCATAAATTTTCAATATCCAGTTAAACGTTTTACAAACCGTTTTTAGCATTACCTCAAGAACATTAAAGCGAAAAAGACCAACCAAGACTGAGCACATCTTTCTAAATAATCATAAGCAATGGGAGTATAATAGGTAAGCAATAGGTGTATAATAGGTATACAATAGGAGCGTATGTGGAAAGTTATAGCTAAGAAATATGAATGAAATACATTTATGATTACGCATTGCGAGTCATTTTATCAAGAGACGCACATTTTTATTAATATATACTCTTAAGAGGCACAATTTTGCCATTACTCTAAAAAAAAATTTCGGAATCATTTCTTTGAATCAAATTTAACTATCTTTATTTTTTCCGCAAAGGTTGGAAGTAAATCTTTAACCGGATATTATATTTATGTTTTGATAAACATTATTTGTGAAATGAACGGCCGAGTTGATGGAAAAGAATTAAACTTTAACAATTAAAATTAAAATGAAAAAACAAAAAAATATTCTCCTCTCCTTCGTAGGTACGAATGATGCCGGTAAATTAAAAGGCTTAAACGATGGTGCTATATTATCAGCTTTAGCTAATCAAAAGTTTGATGAAGTGATTTTATTATGGAATAAGTCCAGTGTTAAAGAATATAATTATCTGGCAATTTCCAACTACATAAAAGATGAAATCACAGAGAGGAAGCTCGCTAAACGAACTGATATATTTGAATTACCAATTAAAGATGTTACCGACCACAATCAAATCTATCTTACCTTAAAGGAATTCACAGACAAACTTGATAAGTCTGAAGATCTGCGCTACACTGCGGTTATCTCATCTGGAACACCTGCAATGCAAGTTTGCTGGATATTGTTGTCTGAGTCGGGAGATTTTTCATTATCAAGTAAGTTAAATCTCATTAAAGTAAAAGATCCCAAATTTGGTAAATCAGAAAATATTCCTGTTAAAATTGACACGGCACTTCCCAAAATTATTCGTTTGAAAGAAGAAGTCGAGAATCTTAAGAAAGATTTAATACCCGGCGCAGCTATTACAATAGCAAAGCCCGGACTAAAAATTGGAGAGATAGAAATTATACTCTCCCCAATGGAGTTGACCTACTACAAATATTTCGTTGAAAGAATAATTGCGGGAAAAGGCGATGAGAAGTTTTCTGGTTTTAATACTTCTAATTCTTTTCTTGAAAGAATAATAGAAATACACGAAGAATTATTTCCTGATCTTGATTCGAACAGAATTGAGTTAATAAGTATTCTTAAGAAAAATATTGGTTTGTCTATTTATACCTTCAGGGGAAATATTTCAAAGCTGAATAAAAAGATAAAAAACACTTTGCAGAATAATACGATAGCAAATACTTTTGAAATTTCTTCCGAAGGTGGAAGAGGTGCTAAGTTTTATGGAATTAAAGCACCAAAAGACAAATTGATAATTTTAAATTGAAAATTGCCGCAACATTGCCAAGATGAATGAGTATTGAATATTTCATAGTTTAGCGTTCAGAAAGATGAACAATAACTATGGAAACAAAAGAAGGTAAATATTTGACAAAAAGCCAACTGGGGAAGTAATTGATCATATACGATCAAATACAAATTGTAGTTATACGATTTCACCCAGAAGCCTTGAATTGGTTGCTGTTAATAATTTTTTGTTTCTCAGCTTGGAGTCGGAAGATAAACTAAGAGTGCCGGTTCGGACATCATTCTTAAGAAAATTACTTCGATGGCACAAAATGCCGGAGAATCTAAATAAAATTCTTGCTGATGATCTTTTTCTTAAGGTTGTTAATGAATTACTTCATAAAATTAAATCACGTGAGGTAAATGTTAAGACAGAAAACAATGAAGCTCTGACTATAACAAGCCAGTTGTTTACTGAGTTTAAGGACTTAGAAGTGTTTGGTCTTATAAAAAGTCTTAATATTAAATGTATATCAAGAAATGATTATATGACACGTTTCTATACAGATAAAAAAGAAGAAGCCGCACCCGCAGTGGGCGATTTCTGTGGATTTGGTTTTGATATTGTAAATTCTGAAACGGGTTTTTCTTCTTTGTCTTTCAATCATTTTATTCTAAGATATATTTGCAAAAATGGAGCAACAACTCCAATAAATATTTACGATGCAAAGAAATATCATTATTCTGAAACAAATAAGTCGCTCGGTAAATTTTTAAACACACAGCTAAATAATTCTGACCAAAGCAGGAAACAATTAATTCAATTTCTTAAAAAGAGTAATGATCTTGAAGCGATAATGTATAAAAGCAGCGCAATTTCGAAATTAAATTATACTTTAGGTGGTTGGCAGGGTAATGAGTTTATGAAAGACTTTGTTTGGCAAAAAAGCAAATATGATTTGTTTAACTTTATAACTCATAAAGCAAAAGTATTTGAGATTACTAAACGTTACCAGCTTGAAAGATTAGCTGGAGAAATAATACTAAATTGACAGCATAAGTTTTATGGACGCAAAAAAAATAAAATTTAGCCCAGGTGTCGGTGGCTGGAATAATCGGCGAAAAATCAGAATAAATAATTTCGGTCCATCAAAATGGATGACTTCATTGACATTAAGAGAATAACCCTACTCTTTTGGTAAAAACGGAACGGGGAAGAGTTCCTTCATCAAAGCAATAAAGTTTTTAGGACAAAATCTTTTTCCAGCTCAAAGTGGTCAGACGATATATAATTTAGATCATAACATAGATCTTGGTGATTTCAAACAGATCGTTTTCCAGAATAAAGTACAGGATAAAATCAATATAGATTTCGAGGAATATTGGGAGTCTTATACTGAATCTGATAGTGAAAGAAAATCAAACATAGTTAATTACAGATTAAATACTCTTATAGAGGATAATGAAGAGGGTAAAAACTTTCGTTCAATTAAAATCACCGATTTAAATAGTGGTTTGGAATTTGAAATTTTCCCTAGAGAAAAAAACGAATACGATGAAAGTTTTATAATTGATTTTGCAAATAGAGAAGTTTCAAAAGAAGAAAGTAAATTATCAATTGAAAGATTGTTCGACGGGGCACTCGTTGGGTACTCTGGTTATCCTGACAATAGTATTGAGATTAATCGAAATTTAAAAGTGATCAAATCAGAGCTTGAAAAGTTTATTAAATATTTAGATGTGCTTCCATTTTTTAACACAAAGGAAGATTTTCGTTTTTCATATTACAACCAGTTAACAGAATATTTAGGGTATGATGTTGAACAAAGAAAAGCTATTGAAGATTTTGTTAATCACTTCGTAAAAGATATACCAACGTTAGCAAAAAAATTCTTTAATCATTGGTATGTATCACCTGTTAGGAAGAAGCCAAAAAGTAAATCTGAATTGATCAGCAATAAATTTAATTTCAAAGAGTATTTTGGAATACCTAGCCAAGTTGATTTTAGAAATCAAAGATACAATAAGTATTATCCCGGAAATGGTATGAATGATATTCTACAATTTATCAATAAATCGCTATCGGATCTCGGACTAGGCAAAGAATTTATTCTTACGAAAAGTAATGGGTTTGGAAGTGTATTAATAAAAGATCTTCAGGGGGTTGACCACAATTTGGCTGAATCAAGCAGTGGGCTTATTCAAATCATTCCTATAATAGTCGCTTCCTACAATGCATTATACGAGTATAGTGATTTTGTTACTATGTTCGATAAAGATGATTCTACAGACGTAATTATCATTGAGCAACCAGAACTCATCTCCATCCTTCCTTACAAACTAAGCTAGTTGAATTTATAAAAGAGGGGATGGGAACTTACATTATAGAAACACATAGCGAACATATTATTCGTAAGATCCAAGTATTGATTGCACAAGGCAAATTAAGTAAAGAGAAAGTTGCAGTTTACTATTTTGATAAGGATGAAAAAACGGGAATTACATCGATTAAAGAAATGGAAATGGAAGACAACGGCTTCTTTAAAGAACCCTGGCCTGATGGTTTTTTTGATGATAGTTATAATCTTGCACGCGAACTAATTTATGCAAGGAAGAATTGATGTATCAAAATTTAGTTGTAAGTCCATTATTCTTGAAGTGTTTTACACCTCTTGAAAGTGATAAGGCATTTAATATTATGGCTAATCTAATAACTGAAATATTTCTATGTGACAGAGATAAAAAATTATTAGAGGAGTATGATAAGCTGAAAGAGAAACATAAACATACACCACAATCATTTCTATTCATTGAAAGTTTTATAAATAATGTGACACTAGGAAAAATAAAAATAGCAGAAAATATTACAGTTAAAAATCGTAAAGATGTGGATTGGAATTTATACGAATCTGAAAAATCAATTGTAGCATTCGATGAATGGAAAATCATTTTAACAAATGACTCAAATCCTGAAATGAAAATGAAGTTGGAAAGTGAAGTTAGTATTGAACTTTCTGATACGAACAATTATTTGATTCCTGCCGAAAAATCTAGAATAAGAACCATTCAGAGAATTAATAAACTACCAGATGATGAATTTGATTTTAAAAATTGGCTGCAAAAATTTCTTATTGACACTAGAAATTTAATAATACACGATGGTTATGCTTTTGCTAAGAGAGAGATTAGAGATGTCGAATTTATTATTGATACCCTCCCAAAAGGATCAACGGTTAGCATAATTACTCTCACAGACAAGGCGAGAAATGGCTCTAGATATAATGATCTTAATGATGGAATAGTTGCAGAAGAAGAACTCCAAAAATTAAAAAATAGATTTCCTCAAAAGATAATTAAAGCTGAATTCAGAGAAGAGAAGAAACTTATAGAAGACAGACACTTGCAAACAGATAAATTCATTATCGATACCGGGCACGCTCTTGGTTCGACGTACAAGGATATACCAACTGGTAAGATTCTGTGTAGGAAACAATTCACTATTACAGTATCAAGATTACCTATGTGAAATGTTAAATTCTGTTTACTACTCTGAAATAATTTCAACAATCCAAGATCAAATCCACAATCAAACAATTGAAAAATCAAACTTATTTGAATTCACGACTGATAATTATCAATTTGTTTTGGCGGGTTATCCGATTTGGAAAGCTTTCGTAGCATATCGGAATAGCAACATCCGGATTGAATCATATTTCAGAAGTGATGTTGGCAAAAGAATTTTTTATTCACAAAAGCTATAAAAAAAACACAAATAGTATTAAATAAAAATTCTCTTCCTGATCAATCAAAATTTACTTAAAATTACCCGCTTCTTTCTCTCTTAATGAATGTGATAAAAAATTTAATAAATCATTGGCAAAATTTTCAAGTTTATGAATCCTTTTGAAGTTTTTGATAAATCTAATTTATTTTTACTGAGAGAAGACGACTATAAATTAGCTTTAGCGGGATTTCCGGTTTGGCGTGCATTTATATCTGATGCAGAAGCTGATATCTGGATTGAAATCATTCCTGCAATTGATGTTGCAAAAAAAATAATAATCCTTCCTCAAAAAAAGAAAGTTCAGAAACAACTTCAAGGAAACTTACATAAAAATGAACCGGAACCTGACCTTAAACAAAAGAAGCCTGAAATTGATCCCGAGGTGGTTAAGAATTTTTTTGGATCAATTCCGTCCAACGTAATTGAATCTGTTTATCGTTTTCCAGATTCGCATTGGGAACTTATTAAGGCAGTTAAGTTTATTGGTGATGATTTCATCTCACTGTTAAAAACAAATCCAAGTCTTGCATATATAATTATAAACATGGATAAACTGAATCCGTCCTTTTTATATTATGCTAACGTAGAACTTTTTCAGAGAATGATTAAGACAAAACGAAAAGAAATACTGCGATTGAGCGGATTCCCGGACTCACCACAGATGGTTAAAATATTTTCAAAAATTGATCCTAATGATTTAGATTTTAAAATGCTAATAAAACTAAAAAAGTGTTTTAGCATCCGCACCCTTAATGTTAGAACGAGTCACTCACATACTTTCTTTTGCAAAAAAGATAAATAAAAATCTTCTTCATTTTGTGTCGTCCACTAATAATCTGCTCTCAAATGTATCGGACAATCTTGTATTTGAATTATCAAACTCAGAATCATATTTAGAAAAATATTCATTGCTTCAGCAGATGTACAAAAACTCAATTCAGTGGAAAGTCAGGTTACCCGAAATTGATTCTGTGGAAAATATTGATAAGCTTAAAAAGCGATTTGATGAACAGGTAAAAAAGAAAAAAGAGAAATTAGAAAATTTTCCCACCCCACCATTAGAAGACAGCGAATTTATTAAAGCAATAAGAACAGATCGTGAACTGTTCTCATGGTCGAAGCGGCAGCAAAATTGTGTACGAACTTGTTCCTACAAATTGTTGGATGGCAGAAATTATTATTATAGAGTTTTCTATAATGATGAGGAAGCTACATTAGAGATTAAAAAGTTTGGAGATAAATATCGGCGGGGTGATTTACTTGGATTAAGAAATTGCCCGGTTTCAAATGAACTCTCGGTAATTGTAAATGAATGGATAAAAAGAAAATAATAAAAAAATGAGCGAATGAATGTTTCAACTTCTTGTGGAGAATCGGATTATTAAATTTTCATTGATAGTAATAAGGCAATAACATAAATTTGCAGTGTAAATAAGAAAGGACAATGACCAAACCGTCATTAAATATTAAATCGTTTTTTCAGGATAAGCTGAGAATTATTCGGGAAGGTATTATTATATGTAACCACTGATCTTCTTTTTTATTCATAATAAACCCTCCTGCATCCCCAACTTAATTCTTTAAAAACTCTAAACTGAAAATTACATTGCTTCAATCATGCCAGCATTATTGAATGATTGAGTCATGTTATTTCTATTAATAAACTCATTCAATAACTAATTTGAAAGGAATGCCTATGCATTAACAGAATTGGATTCATTCGAACGAAATAATTATAAACTAAATGAAAGGAAAGTATTATGCAATAAAAGATCAGCATCCTTTGAGGTGTTGTTAATAAATTTTTTTACACATAAATAATAGAATGGATAAAAATATGTTATCAGAAATTATTTCTTTCCAGACCAATGGAATTGTTTCAGTAGTAGAGTTCAATACAAAAAAAGTTAACACGATAGATTATATTTCCGGCGCATCGGCAATGGCGAAAAATTATATCGAGGTAAAGGAAATCAGCCAATCAGGAAGCGTGAATAACTTAGTAGTAGAAAACAATTCAGATAAATTTGTTTTCTTATCCGACGGTGATATTCTCTCAGGGGCAAAACAGAATCGTGTGTTAAATACATCTGTATTTCTATCTCCAAACAGTAAAAAGCTAATTCCTGTCAGTTGTGTTGAATCCGGAAGATGGAGCAGTGTAACTTCAACATTTAAATCTACCGATTATACCTCACCGATAAATCTCAGGGCAAATAAAGCTAAACAGGTAAATAAAAATCTTGAAAATGAGCAAGGGTACTATTCCGATCAGAATGAGGTATGGAATATGGTGAAATCGTATTGTAAGGATTCGGCGGTTGACTCGGTTACTCAGAATTTGTCGGATGTCTTTGAAATAAAGAAAAGTAATATCGAGGCATTTAACAAACCTTTACAGGCATCAGAAAAGGCAAATGGTTTGAGCATATTCATTAAAAAAGAACTTATATCAATCGAAGTTTTTAACCGTACCGATATTTATAAAGAATATTTTAGCAAAATATTAAAAGGGGTCTCAGCAGAAGCATATTACTTGAAGGAAGAAGTTGAAAAACTCCAGGAAGCGGAAGCGAGATACAAGACTAATGTGTTTTTTGATGAGTTGGGAAATAGGATCTTCAAAGAATTTCCTGCTGCCGGGACCGGAACGGAGAAAAGATACTCATCGGATGATTTTTCTGGTTTCGCTTTGGAATATGAAGGTCATTTAATTCATCTGGCTATGCTGAGTCTGGCTAGAAAAAAATAAATAAAATTTGGCTATCTCGTAAGTCGTGTTTTGCTTGTCATTTCCGTGAAAGCGGGAATCCAAAACATCAAATATGAAATGGATAGGGCAGTTAATAGCTGCCCTTTTCATTAACAAAATTGTATTTACTTTTCTGATTTTCGCAGCCTGCCGGTTTTAGGCTGCTTTGATAGTCATAATTTTTAGTAACTCTATTTTTAACTTACCTTAAGCAAGAAAACCTCAAATGACATTCCGTGGCAATGCCATCCGAATCTCAAATTATTGAAATTTTAGATGCTGAATAGAAATGCGATCAGAAGATTGAGGCAGTCTGCACATTTAATTTTCAGTTCGATAGATCAAATATCTGTTTCCCTCCAAAAATATTTCTAAAAAATTATTTTCTTTTTTGAAGATTTTTCTTGACTTTGCTTAAAAAAATGCATTATTTTGGGGTGTAGTGGGGAAAAGTGGTGATAAAAACCAAAAGAAAGGCAAAATGTTCAGAGGTCAGCATCTTTATACAGTGGATTCAAAAGGTCGGGTAAGCATCCCGGCTAAGTTACGAAAGCAAATTTCTCCGGAAGCAAACGATTCATTCGTTATGACGAAGGGGGGAGCTGCGTGCATAGACGTTTATCCGATGGACCAATGGAATATACTTGAAGATAAGCTCAAATCGTTAAATCCCTATGATTCTACCCATGCTAAATTTATTAGAATGATTTTACAATTCGCTAATGAAGATTCACTCGATGCTCAATCAAGGATAATGATTCCACCCCTCCTTTTAGATTATGCCGGTATAAAAAAAGAAGTGCTTGTGCTTGGTGCATTAAAAAAGATTGAACTCTGGAATCCTGAAACTTATGAGAAGTATATTAATAATTCCGGCGAAACTTTCGAAGAGATTGCCCAAAAAGTAATGACAATGTAATGAATGAACATCATCATCCTGTAATGCTTAAAGAAACTATGGATTATTTAATCAATAATATTGACGGAACATATTTCGACGGAACTCTGGGATTTGGCGGACATACTAAAGAGATCCTTTCACGGCTCAATTCCAGGGGAAAGGTAGTAGCAACGGATGTCGATTCTGAGGCTTTGAATTTTTGCCAGGAGAAATTTTCCGGCGATGATAGAATTAAACTTTACAATTTCAATTTTTCCCAGATTGATGTAATCTCTAAGCTTGAATCAATTAAATCGTATGACGGTATAATGGCTGATCTGGGTGTATCCTCTTTTCAATTGGATAATGTTGATTCAGGGTTCACTTTCGTCAGGACGCATCACTTGATTTACGGATGGATAAAAATCTTTCGCTTACGGCTGCGGATATAATCAATTCTTATCCTGAAAGCGAACTGGCAAATATTTTTTATCAATTCGGTGAAGAAAAAAAATCACGTATCATTGCTTCTCGAATCAGTGAACAAAGAGATGCTAAAAAATTTGTCACAACTTTTGATCTGGTTAGAATAATTGAATCATTAGTACCTGAAAATTTTAGAGTAAAAACTTTATCACGAATATTTCAGGCACTAAGAATCTGTGTGAATAACGAGCTTGAAAACTTGAAATTATTTTTAGGTAACTCTATTAACCTGCTTAGAAGCGGAGCGAGAATAGTTATACTTTCCTATCACTCATTAGAAGATAGAATCGTTAAAGATATTTTCAGATATGAATCACTTGATTGCATTTGCCCGAAAGATTATCCTATTTGTAAATGTGATAAGGTGAAGAGACTGAAAATAATTACGAAGAAGCCATTGCTCCCTTCTAGTGAGGAAATCACTGCTAACAGACGATCAAGAAGTGCAAAACTAAGAGTTGCCGAGAGGATATGAAAAAAAGCGCCAAACCATTTCTGTTATTTGCAGTAACCTCCATCCTTTTGATAACGGCTATTTTTTTACTTGCTGTTGGATTAAAAATTAATTACGAAGAAATGACTAAAGAAAAAGATAAAATGGAGCAAACATTAAATGCAGCTAAGTTAAGAAAAATTGAGCTTACTGCTGAGTTCCAGTCAGTCACATCTCCGGAAAACATTATTCCCGCAGCATTGTCCTTAGGGCTTATTCAAAGGACTCAGCCTCAACAATTAGTTTATGCAGATTCTGAAAAAATTGAGAATATAAATTTGATTCTGAGAGAAAAATATGAATAACAAGCGTGCACTAATAATAGTGCTTTTAGTTTTTGCAGTTTTTATCAGTTTGATTTTTAAGCTTACTGACATTCAAATTATTAAGAGCGAAGAATTAGGTTATTATGCTGATAAGCAGCACGTTAAAATAGAAGTAGTTAAAGCCGACAGAGGGCTGATTTATGATAGGAACAATGTACTTCTTGTTTACAATCATAACGACATCTCGTTTTTTGTTGATCTTAGAATGACAAGCAAAAAAGAGAAAGAATTAATCGCAGATAAATTTTCAAAAGTGACGGGTAAGTCAAAATCACATTATCTATCACTGATGAATAAAACCGGTAAGAACATTTGTCTTGAGAAAAAAGTATCAGCTGAAAAATCTTTGTTACTAAAAGAACTTAATTACAGCGGACTATTCTGGAATGAAGACCCAACCAGGGTTTATCAATATTCAAATCTGGCTTCCCACATCCTTGGATATGTTAGCTCTGAGAACACAGGTGTCAGCGGAGTAGATAAATTTTTTAACGAATATTTATCAGGCGTTGATGGATCAAGAACGATAGAACGGGATGCAATTGGAAAAGTGATTTCTATTGATGAGGAAAATAATATCCCGCCCGCTTCCGGATACAATCTTGTGCTTACGATTGATAAAGCATATCAGACAATTCTTGAAGAAGAATTAAGCGATGGATTAAAAGAATTTGGTGGTACTTCAGCAATTGGAATTGTTATGGATCCAAACAATGGCGAAGTATTGGCACTGGCTAACATTAATGATTTTAACCCAAACGAATACTGGAAATATTCTGATGATGATAGACGTGACAAGGCGATAACCGATACTTACGAGCCGGGATCTACTTTTAAACCCATCACCCTTGCGGCTCTATTAGATCAAAATCTTATAACAGAAAACGAAAATATTTATTGTGAAAATGGTAAGTTTAAATTTAAGGGAGTGAATATTTCAGATACACATCCAAATGGATCTTTAAAAGTCAAAGAGGTAATTGAAAAATCAAGTAATATTGGAATGACAAAACTTAGTCAAAAGATTGACAGCGAAACACTTTATAAATATCTGCGAGGGTTCGGGTTTGGAAATGTTACTTCAGTACAACTGCCCGGAGAAGTCAGAGGTTCATTAAAAAAAGCAAACGACTGGTCGCCTATTACAAAAGCATTCATCTCGTTTGGTTATGAAATTTCAGTCACACCCATTCAAATGACCGCTGCATACTGCGCATTAATTAATGGCGGTATTTTATTTCAGCCTCAGATCGTTAAGAAAATTTATCAAAGCAAGACTGATTATTTAGTTGAAAATAAACCCGAGACAATTAGAAGAGTTATTAGTGAAAAAACATCTGATAAAATTAGATCAATCCTAAAGGGTGTAGTAGAAAAAGGTACCGGCAAAAATGCATCACTCAAGCAAGTAGAGGTTGGTGGAAAAACAGGAACCTCACAAAAACTAATTGACGGTAATTATTCTAAATCAGAATACAATGCTTCTTTCGTTGGTTTTTTCCCGGTTGATAATCCCCGGGTGGTTATTTATATCCTGGTAAACTCACCCGTTAAAGCAAAGTACGGCAGTGCAGTTGCAGCTCCAATATTTAAAAAAGTTGCTGAAAGAATTTATTCTTATGATCTAAAGCACTTTGAAAACCCCGCGAATAATACATTCCCTGAAGAAAACATTCGCAGTGTCAAGAATGATAATTCTAAAAAGAAAAATGAATTTATTTTTACTAATAAATCCGACAGAGAAGCGGCTATCATGCCGGATTTAAGAACTCTCAATATTAGAGATGCTTTAGTTGTGATTAGTAAAATTGGAATCAAAAGTATTGTAAATGGATCTGGAGTTGTCTTTAAGCAGAGTATAACTCCGGGCACAAAGATTAAACCGGGATCTGTTTGTACTATTGATTGCAGACAGACTGAAATTAAAGGGACAACGGTTTATTAAATGGAATTAACTCAGTTAATAAATAGCATAAAAGTTATTAAAATTGTTGGCGAGATTCAGCGCATTGATGTCTCTTCGATAACTTATGACTCACGGAAAGTGAAGAAAAATTCTGTCTTCGCAGCGATTAAAGGATACAAGTCAGACGGACATAAATTTATTCTAGAAGCTGTAAGCAAGGGGGCAGTAGCGGTGATACTCGAAGATGAGACTAACGCGCCCGATAATATTTTTATTCAAGAAAAAGTATTAAAAATATTAGTTAAAAATTCCCGGAAGGCTATGGCGGAAATATCGAACGTCTTCTTTAAAGAGCCGTCGAAAAAGTTAAAACTTTTTGGTATAACGGGAACCAATGGAAAAACCACCACGAGTTATATTATCAGAAATATTTTAGAAACAGCGGGTGAAAAAACCGGATTGCTCGGAACTATTTCCAACTTTATCGGCAATAAGGAAATTAGTTCTACATTAACAACACCCGAATCCAACGAATTAAACGAACTTCTTTTTGAAATGTACTCTGAGGGATGTTCAAGCGCAGTAATGGAAGTTTCCTCGCATTCGCTTGTATTGAATCGGGTTCACGATATTCATTTTGAATATGCTGTGTTCACAAATCTAACTACCGACCATTTAGATTTTCATCAGAACTCTCAAAATTATTTCCAAGCTAAAAAAATCCTTTTTGATAATCTAGGTGCCGGCTCCAAAAGCGTCTATAATTTTGATGATCAATTCGGAGAAAAAATTATTTCCGATAGCCGGGCTAAATGCTATTCTTATGGCGCCGCAACAAATTCTGATTTCCATATTATGGATATTAATTTTGATCTAAACGGAACAAGATTTACCATTGAACATAAAAATCATAGCTATTCAATTTCCACCAGCCTCATTGGTGAATTTAATGCTTACAATGTTTGTGCTGCTTTTGCAATTACTTTATTAGCCGGAATTGATACAGAAAAAATTCTTCTTGGAATTAAAACTACCCCCCAGGTGCCGGGCAGGTTTGAAGTGCTGTCTAATGCTGATAAAAAAGTAATTATAGATTACTCTCACACTCCTGATAGTTTATTAAAAGCGCTCCAAACAATTCGAAAACTCTCAAGCGGCTCACGACCTGTGTACACTGTGTTTGGCTGCGGAGGCGACCGCGATCAAACAAAGCGTGCTGAAATGGGTCGTATTGCTTCATCACTAAGTGATAAAGTTATCATCACGTCGGATAACCCCAGAAGTGAAGATCCTATCCAGATAATAGAAATGATACGATCAGGAATCACATCAGAAAACTTTAGCGTTATTGAGGATAGAGAAATGGCAATTAAAAGTGCAATTGAGAAAGCAGAAAAAAATGCCGTTATACTTATTGCAGGAAAAGGACACGAAGCCTACCAGGAAATAAAAGGCAAACGTATTTCGTTTAATGATAAACTTAAAGCGCAGCACTATTTATCAAGATGAAAAATATTTCTATTACACTACAGGATTTGTTTGATTTAAAAGGAGCAGAGATAATTAATCCTCAGTTGTATAAAAGTGCGAATAATGTTTCAACAGACTCACGTGCTTTGAAAAAAAATTCAATATTCATTGCCATTAAAGGAGAGAGATTTGATGGGCATAAATTTATTGAACAAGCTATTAAAAATGGTGCTTCAACCATCATTGTCGAGAAAAAGAAAATTCGTGAATTACCTGAATTGGATTGTACAATTGTTGTTGTTCCAAATACAATAAAGGCTCTTGGTGAATTAGCAAAGTCTTGGCGAAATAAATTAAATGCAAAGGTCATTGGGATAACAGGAAGCAGCGGGAAAACAACTCTTAAAGAAATGATTGCGTCTATTTTATCGGAAAAATTTAAAGTGAGCAAAACTTTTTTAAATGATAATAATCATATCGGCGTTCCACTTACCATCCTCAATACAAAGGGGAGTGATGAAATATTAGTCGCTGAATTAGGCAGTAATCATTTCGGTGAAATAGAATACACAGCAAGTATTCTACGACCGGATTTAGCTTTAGTTACCAATATTGGAAATTCTCATTTGGAATTCCTCCATTCAAAAAAAGAAGTTTTGAAAGAAAAATCCTCTCTACTTAAAATTACAGATATTAATGGTGGGTTATCCTTTATTAATAATGATGATAATTTGTTGAAAAATTATTCTCGTAAATTATCCAACACCATAAGTTACGGGTTTGATAATTATTCTGACATCAACGGAAAAATCTTAGAGTATGATCATGATGGTAAAGCAATACTCGTTATACAAGGGATGGGGAAGAAACTAAAAATAGTTTCGCCGCTGCCTGGTGAACACAATGCACATAATTTGCTTGCTGCATTGTCTGTTGCACTATCATTAAGAATGACTAAATCAGAGATATTAAACGGAATTAAAAAAATTACAGCCACACCCAAAAGATTTAACATCATCAAACTTCCTCACGTAGTTTTAATTGATGATACGTACAATGCGAATCCAGAATCAGTTGCCTTCGCGATAGACACAATAAATAAATTTAATTCCGGACTGAATAAAGTTTTGATACTTGGGGATATGCTTGAACTGGGTTCACGGACGGATGAACTACATGCATCACTTTCTGATCAGATAAAAAAAAATAAAGCCATGCGTGTTTTACTGATTGGAAAATTGATGAAACACCTTTATCTGAAATTAATTGAATTAAAAATAAAATCATTTTATTTCAACACAAGATCACAATTGAATAAATACCTTGCTGCGGAACAATTTCGTGATACAGTAATTCTTATAAAAGGATCTCGCGGAATGAAAATGGAGGAGTTTGTTGACGTAATCAAGAGGGGGGCAGCGAAATAATGCTCTACTATCTCTTTGACTACATAAATAAAAATTTTAACCCGCCGGGTTTTGATATTTTTCGATTTCTGACATTCCGTTCAGCACTTGCTGCAATTACAGCGCTCACATTAGCACTCATACTAAGCCCAAAGATTATTGCTATTCTTCAGAAGAATCAAATTGGTGAAGCAAAAAAAATAGACGGTCCAAAGTTTCACTGGTCAAAAGCAGGCACACCAACCATGGGGGGAATAATCGTAATTATTTCCGTAGTTGTTCCTGTAATTCTATGGGCAGATATCAAAAGCACCTACATTATTTTAATCTTAGCCGGCACACTTTGGTTAAGTGCTGTTGGGTTTCTTGATGACTACTTAAAAGTAATTAAAAAATTTCCAAACGGATTAATAGGGAGATATAAACTGTTAGGTCAAATATTAATTGGTTTGGTAGTTGGCAGTGCAATTTATTTTCTTCCTGAATTTAAAGATTACGCCACTTTAACTACAGTGCCGTTTTTAAAGAATGTAAATTTAGATTTTTCTGTTCTGTACATCCCGGTTGTTGTTTTTATAATTACTGCAACATCAAACGCAGTTAATCTAACCGATGGGCTTGATGGACTTGCAATCGGAATTATTGCAATTGTAATGATCGCATTAGCACTTCTTAGTTACTTCAGTGGGAATGCCATATTCTCAAATTATCTCAACATTATTTATTTACCGGGCAGCGGGGAGTTAACAGTGTATGTCTCAGCTTTAGTTGGAGCTTCACTTGGTTTTTTGTGGTACAATTCCTATCCTGCTCAGGTATTCATGGGCGATACAGGGTCACTTGCACTTGGAGGTGCATTCGGGATTTTAGCTGTGTTGATCAAAAAAGAATTATTCATCCCCATCCTTGGCGGTATATTTTTTATCGAAACCATATCTGTAATTATTCAACGTGTTTATTTCAAATACACCAAGAAAAAATATGGTGAAGGCAAAAGAGTTTTTAAAATGGCTCCAATACATCATCACTTCGAAATGAAAGGTTGGGCTGAACCCAAAATCGTAATGAGGTTTTATATCATCGCAATTGTTTTAGCAATTATAAGCCTCGTTTCATTTAAGATAAGATAATGGAAATAAAAGGTAAAAATATTTCAGTGATTGGTGCTGTAAGAAGCGGAATTGGCGCTGCTAAGTTGATAAAAAAACTTGGTGGAATTCCATTCGTAAGCGACAGTTCTGATACTGAAAAACTGCGTCAATCAGTGCAATCGCTCACTGATGAAAATATTGATTTTGAACTTGGAGTTCATACCGATAAAGTTTACAATTGCACATTGATGATTGTAAGCCCCGGGGTGCCTTCTGATTCTTTTGTTGTTAAAAAAGCACTATCAAAAAAAATAAAAGTGATTTCTGAAATAGAATTAGCGGCAGCATTTTGTAAAGGAAATATTATTGCAATCACCGGCACCAATGGTAAAACAACAACTACTACATTATGCGGCTACGTTTTTAATCATTGTGGAAAAAAAACTTATACAGCAGGTAACATTGGAATTGCATTTTCTGAAATAGCTTTGGATGTAAATAAAGATGAGTTTGTCGCTCTTGAAGTTTCAAGTTTCCAACTAGACTTTATTGAAAAATTTAAACCAAAAGTTGCAATCATTCTAAACATTACGCCTGACCACTTGAATAGATATGAAAATAAATATGAAAACTATGCTTTATCTAAATTAAAAATATTTGAGAATCAGGATCACTCAGATTTTTTAATCATGAATAGAGATTCAAAAGATTTAATGAACTTCTTCAAAAGTTCTGGAAGTGTAATTGTTAACTTTTCAACCTCAACTAAAATGTCTGACGGCTGCTGGTATGAAAATGAAACTGTCAGTTTTCAATTAAGCGGTTATGAGAAATTTAATTGCAGACGCGGTGATATTTCTCTGCCCGGTGAACATAATTTATCGAACGCCATGGCTGTAATTTGTGCTGCTAAAATATTTGGATTGAATTCTGCTAAAATTATTGAAGCATTAAAACTATTTAAAGGGGTGGAGCACAGACTTGAATTCGTACGTGAAATTGATGGTGTGGAATACATTAATGATTCAAAAGGAACCAACGTTGATTCTGTTTGGTTTGCTCTTAGGAGTTTTGATTCGCCTATCTTTTTAATTCTTGGCGGACAGGATAAGGGAAATGACTACAATCAAATAAAAGATTTAGTAATTGAAAACGTAAAAAAGATTTTTGCAATCGGTTCATCAGCAGAAAAGGTTTTTAATTTCTTTCACGCTTTTGTCAAAGTTGAAATAAAAGAATCTTTGCAATCAGCAGTCTTATCTGCAAATCAGGAAGCCAGAGAAGGGGAAATAGTTTTGCTCTCTCCAGCATGTGCAAGTTTTGATATGTTTGATAATTATGAGCACAGGGGAAAAGTCTTTAAGGAAGCAGTATTTAATTTATAATGAAAAAATTAGCAATAACCATATTTGTTTCTTCATTCGCATTAATGATGCTTGGACTTGTTATGGTAATGAGTGCAAGTTCGACTTACAGCGCACTAAAGTTTGATAATACGTTCTACCTTTTTGATGAACATATTAAAAAAGTAGCAATTGGGTTAGTCTTTTTATTTGCTGCTGCTATAGTACCTTATAATTACTATAAACGAATTGCTAAACCTGCAATATTCGTTACAACAGTTTTGCTCGTATTAACACTGATCCTATCCGTCAGTCTCAAAGGGGCAAGCAGGTGGTTGTCGGTCGGTGGTTTCACTTTCCAGCCTTCAGACCTGGCAAGATTGGTGCTGATAATATATCTCGCATATTTTATTGAGAAAAAGGAAGAGGTAATAAAAAGTTTTAAATATGGATACTCAATTGCTATTGCGTGGATAGCAGGTATTGCCTTGCTAATCTTAGCTCAACCAAATGTCAGCAGTGCCACTCTAATCAGTTTTATTGGAATTATGGTTTTATATGTGGGTGGGGCAAATGGAAAACATATAGCTGCAACTTTAGTCCCGGGAATTTTATTTGGCGGCGGTATGGCAATGGTGTTTTCTCATTCAAGGGAAAGAATTATGGATTATGTTAATTCAATGCTTAATGGTACGCCATTAAACGATCAGGTTAAGCAAGCATTAAGAGGATTTGGCAGCGGCGGTATTTTCGGAGTCGGAATCGGACACAGTCAGCAGAGCAACTTATTTTTACCCGAGGCTTATGGCGATTTTATTTTTGCAATTATTGGAGAAGAAGCCGGTTTTGTAGGAGCATTTCTAGTAATTGCTTGCTTCTTCACGATTTTCTTTTGTGGAATAATGATTGCAAAAAAAACTAAAGATAAATTTGGACAGTTGCTTGCATTTGGCATCACGCTAAACATTTCAATTTTTGCATTTGCAAATATGCTGGTAGCTACCGGAATGATTCCCACCACAGGATTACCACTCCCTTTCATAAGTTACGGCGGTACCTCATTGATTTTTATTTCTATTTCGACGGGCATTTTGATGAACATTGCATTTACAAATGCCTTAATAATTAATAAGGAACGAGTTGTAAATAATACATCACCAGTAAACGAAGAATTGGTTAATGAATTCTCAAAATAAAAAATATAAATTCTTATTTGCCGGGGGCGGCACAGGCGGTCATCTATTTCCTGCTATCGCTGTTGCTGATAAAATTAAATCCATTGCACCAGATTCGGAAGTATTATTTATCGGTACAAAATCAAAAATAGAAGGAAGGGTTGTTCCAAAACTTGGTTATAAGTTTAAATCAATTTGGATTAAAGGTTTTGCACGAAAATTATCACCTGAAAATATTTTATTTCCTTTGAGATTAATCATTTCCGTCATACAGTCGCTTGTGATTAATCTTAAATTCAAACCTGTTGTTGCTATTGGCACGGGGGGATATGTTTCCGGCCCTGCTATTTTTGCAGCTTATAAAACAGGCGCCAAAGTATTTTTACTTGAACAGAATAGCTTCCCGGGAATTACTACCCGCCTCCTTGAAAAATATGCTGATGAAATACATTTAAGTTTTGAAGATTCAAAAAAATATTTTAAGAATAAAAATAAACTTTTCATTACGGGCAATCCGATTCGCGAAACACTCGGTTCTATCACTAAAACTGAAGCATTGAGAAAGTTCAATCTTCAAACAAATCTTAAAACTCTTCTAATACTCGGCGGAAGCCTTGGCGCTGATTCAATCAATAAAACTTTAGCCGCAAATATTTTATTGCTGAAGGAAAAAAACTTGCAGGTTATTTGGCAAACTGGTAGTGAGTATTATGAAAGCTATAAAAAATTTTTTGATGATCAGATTAAAGTCCTTCCGTTTTTAGATGACATGAATGCAGCTTATGCTGCTTGTGATTTGTTATTAGCCAGGGCGGGGGCTACTACTATTGCAGAAATTCTTTTACTGGGCGTTCCCTCTATATTGGTTCCCTCACCCAATGTAGCAGGGAACCACCAGTACTTCAACGCCAAATCACTTTCTGATCACGAAGCAATTATTTTATTAGACGATAAAAATTTAAAGGAAAAATTTTTCAGCTCGATAATTTCAACTATTTTTGACAGCGAAAAACTATTTCACTTGAAGAATAAATCTCTTGAATTGGCAAAACCCAATGCAACTACCATTATTGCCGAACGCATTATTCAAAAGGCGGGGTGTGCATGACTAATTTAGAGAATCACAGCAGTAGAATATTTAAATACAAGATGTCATTTTATTATCAATCTACTATAATCTATTTCAGTGTGTTCTGTATTTATCTTTTAATACGCGAAGAATTTGTTGAGAACTCATTCACACTCATTATTAAAGATCCTATACTTTATGCATTGGCATTGATTGTTATCATTTCTATAGCATCATTGTTCTATAACCTGATATTAAACAGGCATCTTCAAGTATCTGAACAAGAAATATCTTTTATTAAAAGAAACAAAAAGAAGTCATTCAATTTTAAAGATATAAAAAATATAAAAATCATTCGATCTCAAAACATAAGTATAGGTAAGTCATCACAGTTAATCAAGATTGCCGTTTCGGGAAGAAGAAAACCTGTGACTATTCGACCCTCCTATTATGAAAACGAGAATCAACTAATTGAAATATTTCAATCACTTAAAAATGAGTTAGTCTCCGACAATGTTTAAAAATATTCGCAAAATACATTTCGTAGGAATTGGAGGAATCGGCATGAGCGGGATTGCCGAAATTCTGTGGAGTCAGGGATTCATCATCTCAGGTTCGGATAGAAGTTTGACCGGAGTTACAAAACGACTTAGCGATCTTGGAATTAAAATTTATGAAGGTCATTCACCGGAAAATATTCAGGATATAGATGTGCTGGTTTATTCTTCTGCAGTAAGTGTAGATAACCCGGAAGTAAAAGCGGCAATTGAAAAGAAAATTCCTATTATAAAACGCAGTGAAATGCTTGCTGAAACCATGAGGATGAAGTATGGAATTGGTATAGCCGGAACACACGGTAAAACTACAACTACTTCAATGGTTGGGTTAGTACTTACAGCAGGGGGGATAGATCCTACAATCATTGTTGGTGGAAAATTAAGCGGACTCGGCGGGACTAATGCAAGGCTTGGCAAAGGTGAATTTATCGTTGTTGAAGCAGATGAGTTTGATAGAACTTTCTTAAAGCTTACACCCACCATTGCTGCACTCACTACATTAGAAAGCGAGCACCTGGATACTTATAAGGATCTTAATGATATAAAGGGTGCGTTTATAGAATTTGCAAACAAAGTTCCATTCTATGGTTTTGTGGTTTTGTGCCTTGATGAACCGGCACTGCAGGACATAATCCCGCAAATAAACAAAAAGATTTTTACTTATGGCTTAACAACTCAAGCTGATATCCGTGCAGTTGATATCGAGCATTCAGAATTTAATTCTACGTTTAAAGTAAAATATTTCGGTGAAGATATCGGCAAAATTACTCTTCAAGTACCGGGAATACATAATGTAAAAAATTCTTTAGTTGCAGTGTGTGTAGCTAAAGAATTAGGTATTGATTTTCAAGTAATTAAAAAAGCACTTGAATCTTTTACAGGTGTTTACCGTCGTTTCGAAATAAAATACAATAAGGAAATTTTAGTAATAGATGATTATGCTCACCACCCAACTGAGACGAGTGCCACACTTGCCGCAATCCGTGCAGGATGGAGCAGAAGGTTAGTAGCTGTATTTCAGCCTCATTTATACAGCCGCACAAGAGATTTTTATCAGGAGTTTGGAAGATCATTTTTAAACTCGGATGTTTTCATCTGCACTGATGTTTATCCTGCACGCGAAGAAGCGATTGAAGGAATTTCCGGACAAATGATTGCGGATGTTGCAAAAAAAATTGGTCATAAAAATGTTATTTATGTTGAAGACAAGCATGATCTGCCAATAGTACTTGCACAGATTAAAAAGGAGGGTGATATTATTGTGACAATGGGTGCAGGTGATATTTGGAAATACGGCGAGAAATTTGTAGAAACTTTAACATCTTAAAAATGTCAGAAGCAAATAAAAATATATTACCAACAGCAATTCTGGGAACGATATTATTCGGAATAATCTATATAGTATTATTTACAAACGATGTTTATTCAGAAGGAATAATTAAAATGGTTGAAATAAAAAACAATCGTTTACTTTCGGCCGAAGATTATTTGGCTTTTACTAATATGAATAATTCAGTTTCGATTGAGGAAATTCCTCTGCCAATTATCAAAACAAGATTCGCGAAACACCCTTACATAAAAACAACTGACGTATTGCGCAGCGGATCAGAAAAAGTAGAAATAAATATTACCGAGAAAAATATTGTTGCAGTAATATTGAAAGATGGAAACTCTTTCTTCATCACTGATGAATTTCAAATATTGTCAGTTCTAACCAACACACAATTACTTGCGTTTCCATTACTCACAAACTTAAAGGATGAAAAAAGAATAATTCCTGGGATAGTTTACAGAACGGATGAGATTCTCGAAGCATTCAAAATTATTGAAGCTGCCAGGCTGACTAATGAAAATATCGCTTCAAAACTTTCAGAAATAAATTTTAGAAACGGTGGTGATATTATACTAAGATTTTCCGGTATAGATTGTCCTGTGATATTTGGTCGTAATGAAGAAGCAAAAAAAATGGTTTACCTCGACATTATGTGGAATGAAATGCTTGACTCGAAAAAAATATTCATTGAAAGTAATTACATTGACTTGCGGTTTTCTAAAGATATTTACGTTGCTAAAAGCAGTTGCCGGCGAACATATAACAAGTATGCGGCATAGGAATTATGTTACAATAAGTCGTGATGAAAAAGAAATAACAAAAGAAGATCTTGAGAGATTAGAAGCAGATGTCAGGACAATAAGAATTCCATCAGACAGGCAGATTCTGCATATAATTCCCGAAGAATTTTCAGTTGATCATCAAGGGGGGATAGATTCGCCGATTGGAATGTCAGGATCGCGCTTGGAAGCAACTAATCATATTGTACTTGCTTCTATACCTGCAATCCAAAATATAAAAAAATCTGTAGAACGCGCTGGTTATCAGGTTAAGGATTACATACTTCAGCCTATAGCCTCAAGCACTTCGGTGCTAGATGAAAACGAAAAAGATTTAGGAATAGTATTGATTGACATAGGCGGGGGTACTACGGATATTGCGATCTATCATAAAAAGACAATCAAACACACTAAAGTGATAGGCGTAGCCGGTAATCAGGTTACTAATGATATTCGAGAATCACTTGGTGTAATAACAGAAGAAGCTGAACGATTAAAAAAAGAATTTGGCTATGCAACTGAAAACGCAATTATTAAAGAAGAAGATATTTTTATTAAAGGTGTCGGCGCGCGTGGAAATGCAAAAATACCAATCAGTCTCTTAACACAAATAATTAGTTTGAGAATGAGAGAACTTTTCAGCCTTATTGATAATGAATTAAGAAGCACCGGCTATAAAAATAAAATCAAAGCCGGGATCGTTTTAACAGGAGGGGGTTCATTGTTGAAGGGCGCAACGGAATTAGCTGAAGAAGTATTTGGACTGCCTGCAAGAATAGGGGTACCACTTGAGCTTGGAAGCGGACTGTCTAACGAAATTGAAAGCCCTGAATTTGCCACCGTAGCCGGTCTTATTAAAGGAATTCCGGGAGGAAGGTCAAGCGAGTATCAGGAATTAATTAAAAAGCCCGTTGATTCAGAAAATAAAATAAAAAAATTCATTAAACGTGTAACAATATTTTTTGACGAATTATAAATCATTATTAAGGAGTAACTATGCCAAATTTCGCAACCTTGGATAAAGAAAGATCAATGTCAGCTGTACTAAAGGTAGTTGGTGTTGGTGGTGGTGGCTGTAATGCCATCGAAAGTATGATTGCCAGAGGATTAACCGGCGTTGAGTACATCGCAGTTAATACCGATGCTCAAGTACTTAATAGCAGTAATGCTACACATAAAATTCAAGTTGGAACTAATGTCACGCGCGGTTTGGGCGCAGGTTCTGACCCGAACATTGGCAGAAAAGCTACCGAGGAAGACCGCGAAAAACTTTCTGAAGTTCTTTCAGGTAGTGATATGGTTTTTGTGACTGGCGGTATGGGCGGGGGAACCGGTACAGGCGGTGCCCCGGTCGTTGCATCAATAGCAAAAAGTGTTGGCGCTCTTGTGGTTGGTATTGTTACCAAACCATTTAAGTGGGAAGGTAAAAAAAGAATGCTCAATGCAGAAACTGGCATTCAGGAATTAAAACAGCATGTTGACAGCTTAATTGTAATTCCAAATGAACGATTACTGTCCATCATTGATAAAAATATAAATGCGTTTACGGCTTTCGATAAGCCAAATGAAGTATTGTATGAAGCAACACGAGGCATAGCGGACATTATAAATGTTGAAGGATTAATTAATGTTGATTTTGCTGATGTAAGATCAGTTATGAATCAAAGCGGCGAAGCTCTGATGGGATGTGGCATTGCCAGTGGTGAGAACCGTGCAGTTGAAGCAGCACAAAAAGCAATTTCAAGTCCATTGCTCGAAGGCGTAAACATCAAAGGAGCAAAAAGTGTTTTATTAAATGTTACCGGGTCAAGCAACCTTTCTATGCAGGAAATTTACGCAGGCAATAATGTTATTTTTGAAGCTGCCGGTGAAGAAGCAAATGTAATTTTCGGCTGTGTTAAAAAAGATGAAATGAATGACTACGTTTCATATACTGTTATTGCAACCGGATTTCAAGGTTCAAATTCTTCAGGAAAAAGTAAAACTACAGCACTGCCCAAATCAACTTCTGCAACAAGTGTAGATTCGTTCCGTGGTGGATTTAACTTCAAAGATCCCGAAGAAATTAATCAAGACGATCTGGAAATACCCACCTTCTTCCGGCTTAACGGCGCAAAATCTAAAATGGAAGAAAAGCCAACCGATCCATTAGAGTCTGGCTTTAAACCGCAGGATTCCCGATATACCTGGGCGAAGGACAAAGCAGAAAAAAAGAAGTTTGAAGAAGAACCTGGCAGCGAAGAAAGTTCTTCCTTTTTAAGAATGATAATGGATTAATTTTAAATAACTTGATAGATTGAGATTATCTATTCTATTCATCGCTTGGTCGCGATTCGATAAGAATATTCTCTTCTTCGTCTTTTGATATTATTATTCTATTTGGGCGGCAGCAGATTCTGCAATCTTCTATGAAATCCTGCTTGCCTTCAATTGTGAGATCAACCCAAACTGTATTTTCAACGCCGCAGTATTGGCACGTCCAAACTAAATCTTCATCTGATTGCATTTTTTCCTCTTAAAAGTTAATTCTAATTCTTTCTCCATATTAAGCGAGAAAAAAAATAATAATCAACTATTCTATCCTCTGCTCTTGACTTTTTTTCATTAATGTCTTAAATATAGTGTGCAAATGCACACTATATTGTAATGAATAAAAATAATACAGAAATATTCCGCTATAGTTTGCCTCCGGAATGGAATCAAACAAAAATTCATACACTTTATCCGCCCATTCCGCGAAACAGCAGTAAAGTTAAATTTAATATATTTGATTACGAAATGCTTTTCGCTGATGAAGCGACAAAAGAATTGTTAAGGAGGGGGAAAACAATCGGCTGCTTCTACGTTGAATCACCAGGAATGCGGTCGCTTCTACGAAAGCTTGATGTAACAACATTTGAAATGCTCACAGCGGCAAGTTCAATTATACGCCCCGGCGTTGCAGAAAGCGGAATGATGCAGGAATTTATCACCCGGCACAAAGACCCTGCCCGAAGAAAGTATTTGATTCCTGAAATGGAATCTCTTCTTACAGAAACCTACGGTGTAATGATCTATCAGGAAGATGTTATAAAAGTAGCGCATCATATCGCTGGTTTAACACTTGAAGAAGCCGACTTGCTTCGCCGTGCGATGAGCGGAAAAATGCGCTCGCACAAAGCAATGGAACAAATAACAAATAAGTTTTTTTCTTCTTGTAAAGAAAGGGAACTAACTGATCATCAGGCAAACGAACTTTGGCGGCAAATCGAATCTTTTGCGGGATATTCTTTTTGCAAAGCTCACAGTGCTTCATTTGCACTTTTATCTTTTCAAGTGGCTTTTCTAAAAGCTCATTATCCTGCCGAGTTTATGGCAAGCGTGCTCAGCAATCAAGGGGGGGTTTACTCACCTGCTGTTTATATTCAGGAAAGCAAAAGACTTGGTTTAAAAATTGAGCTGCCCTGTATAAACAGCAGCTCTTATGAATATTATGGTGAAGCAAAAAAAATAAGGATCGGCTTGATGGCTATCAAAAATTTTTCTTTCAACTCGATTCAAAAAATAATTGAGGAAAGGAAAAACATGGCAGATTTATTTCGCTGGCAGATTTTATTGTGAGGACCAAAATCGGTTTTGAGGAAACATCTTTGCTTATCAATTGCGGGGCAATGGGCTGCTTCAAACAAAGCCGCCCGGAACTTATGCGACTACTTGATATTTACATAAAGAAAAGAAAAATTTTAGAAGAAAATTCTAATAACCTTTTTATGAATGAGAGTTTTCTACTTGAAAATTATGTGCGAACAAATCGGAATCATTCACTTGAGGAAATATGCCGTACCGAGTACAGTTCTTTTGATTATATGGTTACTCGTCATCCGCTTTTTTTCTTCAAAGAATGGCTGAGCCAACCTTCAATTGTGCAGGCAAAAAATATGTCTTTGTACAAAAACAAAAAAGTAAAAATGATCGGGTGGTATATGACTTCTAAAAGAATCAGAACAAGGAAGGGGGAGATAATGAAATTCCTATCGCTGGAAGACCTTACTGGAACTTTTGAAGTTGTTATCTTCCCAAAGGTATATAATATTTATGCAGGACTCACAGCATCGATGGGTCCCTATCTTGTAGATGGCAAAATTGATATGAATGATGAAAACAATCTTATTGCCGAAAAGATAGAAATACTTAACTCACTTGAAATAAAGCAGAGTTTTCAAAAAGACAGTGTTGATCACAACTATTATGGTGATAAGGAAAAAATAACTGAAGAAGAATTTTATATTGTCGAAAAACTTGGTGCCGAAAAATTACGCCGGGCTTATGCTGTCTGATTTATTTCATATTTACAAATTGCGTCGGAAAATTCAAATCAGCTTCGCGGACTAATTTTATAACATCCTGCAAATCATCAATTTTAGGAGCCTGAACACGAATCTGTTCGTCTTGAATTTGTGCAGTAACCTTTAGCTTCGAGTCTTTAATCATTTTTGTAATAATCTTGGCGTTATCCTTAGAAATGCCGCTCAGAAGATTAATCTTTTGCTTGATTGTACCGCCAGCAGCAGTTTGTGCTTCTTCGGGGCTTAAAGCTTTAATCGAAATACCCCGCTTAATAAATTTAGATTGAATTATATCATAAGAAGAGCGAAGAGAATAATCATCTTTTGTATGAATCAAAATAAATTTATCCTTTTTATTTAATTCAATTAAAGTGTTAGAGTCTTTTAGATCGTAACGCTGATGAATTTCTTTGGTTGCCTGATTGATAGCATTATCAGCTTCCTGAAAATCTATTTCGGAAACAATGTCAAATGAGTGATTTTGAGCCATAGAATTAATTGTTAAAAGTTGAAAAAATAGTCGGGGTGATAGGATTCGAACCTACGACCTCTTCGTCCCGAACGAAGCGCGCTAGCCGGGCTGCGCTACACCCCGAAAGCTAAGAAACTAAAAAGAAATCAGAATATTCTTTTCTTATAAAATCTTTGTTTCTAATTTTTTTTAATTTGATTTCAAATCTATTAGCTTCAACATTAGTATCAAAGTTCATTAAAAAAATCAACTCCCACGGACCTTTATTCACAGTTGATTTATTTTGACCGGAATTATGTTCGACTAATCTTCTGTTAATATTATTTGTGTGTCCGATATACCAATTATGATTTTTCAGAGATTCAATTATGTAAGTGTAAAAAATTTCCACGACCTTCCCGACCTGTCGGGACGCGCTAGCCGGGCTGCGCTACACCCCGAAAGCTAAGAAACTAAAAAGAAATCAGAATATTCTTTTCTTATAAAATCTTTGTTTCTAATTTTTTTTAATTTGATTTCAAATCTATTAGCTTCAACATTAGTATCAAAGTTCATTAAAAAAATCAACTCCCACGGACCTTTATTCACAGTTGATTTATTTTGACCGGAATTATGTTCGACTAATCTTCTGTTAATATTATTAGTGTGTCCGATATACCAATTATGATTTTTCAGAGATTCAATTATGTAAGTGTAAAAAATTTCCACGACCTTCCCGACCTGTCGGGACGCGCTAGCCGGGCTGCGCTACACCCCGAAAAAAATCAATAGCAATCTAACCTATTTGGATATTCAAAAAAAATATTGGTTTATTATTGAAATTATTTGATAAAATTTAAGACAAATTACTTGCTTTTGATCATTCTTTGTCCTATAATTCAAGTGAAAATTTTTAAAAAAATGACTAATAACAAACATAACCATACACTAATTTAGTGAGGAAAAAATGAAAAAAGTTGTTCTATTTGTGGCAATTTTAATGACCACAGGTCTATTTGCCCAATCGACCAATCAAATACTTACCAAGGATGCTTGGGTATTTGGTTTTGGTTTCACTTATCCAAGATTAATGAGCTCTCCACTTGAGGCGAGTGATGTTAATTATGGCGGATTCCTTTCCATTCAGAAAAATTTTTCTGAGCATACAGGTCTAAGACTATCTGGCAAATTAAATCATATCGAAGCCGAATATGAATTTAATAATGCTACTGAAACTCTTACAGATGATATAATAGCCGGTAATGTTGATATGCTTTACTATTTCGCCCCTTGTGAGCCAGTTTCTCCATACATTGTCGCTGGATTCGGTGCTATTTTTTACAAACCGGTAAACGCTCCTAACCCCTCCTTGGATGAGGAAAGTTTCACAGATTTCCAATTGAACCTCGGTTTTGGAAGTGAATGGAGAATTGGTGACAGCTGGAGAATTAAAACTGAATTGGGTTATCATACAGTTTCAAATAGTAAAATTGATGGTGTATATGATGGAGGTAATGGTTTACTTGGTGGAAACAATGATACATACATGAGTTTCGATTTAGGCTTCCTGTATTACTTTGGACAGGGTGAACGCAGTTTAATGTGTGACTTATATGATGGAATAAATGCAAAAGTAGATTACGATAAGATAGAAGACCTAATAAAGAAATATTCAACTGAACCAACAGAAGTTGACTACGGTAGAATTGAAGATATAGTAAAGAAACACAGTAAAACCACTGTAAGTGAAATGCCTGACAAATGGGTATTGGTAGGTGTAAACTTTGATTTCAATAAATCAACATTAAGACCCGAATCATATCCAATATTATATAACGCAGCAGAAGTATTGTTGAGTCATCCTGAATTAAAAGTAGAAATACAGGGACATACAGATCAAATCGGTTCGGATAGTTATAACAATAAGCTATCTTTAGAGAGAGCCGAAATGGTAAAGAAGTTCCTAGTAGCTAAAGGAGTTGATGCAAGCAGATTAACAACTTCGGGCAAAGGTAAAAGTCAGTTACTATTCAAAGACAACAGTGAATCAAGTAGATTCTTAAACAGAAGAATTGAATTTCACGTTATTAAATAAACAGAATAAATAATTTATTATGAAAGGGATCTTGTCTAAAGATCCCTTTTTTATTTTAAAAATTTGATTTGACCTCTCTCCTATTGTTTTGTGGACTAACATTTTACAAAATCATCACCTGAATTATAAAATCGCTTCTAAAATATTCTCAAAAATTATTAAAAAAAACTTGACAATTATTAAAACTTATAATAAGTTTAACTATATAAGGTTATAGAATTATTTTTATGTATGTTATGAGATCAAGTTTGTAAGTCTAATAAAATAATAAAAGGTCATAAAATGAAAAGAAGAGTAACATTTTTTCTATCAATTTTTATTATCAGTTTCACAACGGCTTTTGCTCAAACTGATGACGAATATTATCTTGCTAAAGATAGCTGGGGTTTCGGCTTTGGGTTTGTCTATCCAAGACTAATGAGTTCAATGCTGGAGGCTTCAAATAAAAATTATGGAGGGTTCCTTTCAATTCAGCGAAACTTGAGTGAGCATGCAGCATTAAGACTCAGGAGTGGATACAATCACTTCGAAGGTGAATTTATTGAACTTAACAAAACCGAAACTACTAAAACTGAATTTTTAGTAGGAAGCTTAGATTTACTCTATTATTTTGTACCTTGTGAAGCAGTCTCACCTTATGCTGTGGTTGGATTAGGTGGTGATTATTATTGGGCGACTAATACTGCAAATCCGACAGAGGAAGATGTTAAATATTCCGGCTATCAGTTTAATATTGGAATCGGCACAGAATGGAATATTGGAATAGACTGGAGAGTCATTACAGAATTAAATTATCATTCAATAAACGGCAGCAAATTGGATGGATTTCACAATACTTCAGTTGATCCTGGCAATTCTTTATTTGGTGGTTCAAATGATTCGTATATGAGTTTTGATTTAGGCTTTCTCTACTATTTTGGAAAAGGTGAACCCAGTTTAATGTGTGACTTGTATGACGGAATAAATGCAAAAGTAGATTACGATAAGATAGAAGACCTAGTAAGGAAATATTCAACCGAACCAACAGAAGTTGACTACGGAAGAATAGAAGACATTGTAAAGAAGCACAGCAAAACCACAGTAAGCGAAATGCCTGACAAATGGGTATTGGTTGGTGTAAACTTTGATTTCAGTAAATCAACATTAAGACCCGAATCATATCCAATATTGTATAACGCAGCAGAAGTTTTATTGAGTCATCGTGAATTAATAGTAGAAATACAGGGACATACAGACCAAATCGGTTCGGATAGTTATAACAACAAATTATCTTTAGAAAGAGCTGAGATGGTAAAGAAGTTCTTAATCGCTAAAGGTGTGGATGCAAGCAGGTTAACAACTTCGGGCAAAGGTAAAAGTCAGTTACTATTCAAAGACAATAGTGAATCAAGTAGATTCTTAAACAGAAGAATTGAATTTCATGTAATTAAATGATTGATTTTTTTTTATCATATTTCTTTACACATCTTTCTATTTGAGACTTTTTTTATGTCAAAATTTCGAAAATAATTTTTTATTATTCGAATATTAGCAATAAATAAGATATTTATATTGGCATTAAGATTGCTTAATAAAACAAAATTGTAATAGTTAACTTATACTGTAACTTACTTAGAGAGGTTCTTAATGAAAAGAATTTTTGTACTGCTTATGCTTGCGTTAGCCGTAATTGGAAATGTGACTGCACAAACAGGTGAGAATCAGGTACTGACAAAGGACGCGTGGGTATTTGGTTTTGGTTTTACTTATCCAAGGTTGATGAGTTCAGAACTGGAAGCTACTGATCTTAATTATGGTGGTTTTCTTTCAATTCAGAAAAACTTTTCCGAGCATGCAGGTTTGAGGTTATCAGGAAAGTATAACCATATCGAAGGTGAATTCGGTCCGAATAATAATAGAACAACCACCAAAGATAATATTATATCTGGAGATTTTGATTTGCTTTATTACTTTGCACCCTGCGAACCAGTTTCTCCATATCTTTCAGTTGGTTTTGGTGCAATTTTTTATAAACCAGATAGTACTATAAATGACAAATTGGAAGGAAAAAGTTTTACCGATTTCCAATTGAGTCTTGGTTTCGGAAGTGAATGGAGATTAAGTGAAGATTGGAGAATTAAAACTGAATTAGGCTACTATACAGTTTCAAATAGTAAAATTGATGGAACCTATGACAATGGTAACGGTTTACTCGGCGGAAACAATGATACATATATGAGTTTCGATTTTGGTTTTCTCTATTACTTTGGACAAGGCGAACGCAGTTTAATGTGTGACTTGTATGATGGAATAAATGCAAAAGTTGATTACGATAAAATAGAAGACTTAATAAAGAAATATTCAACTGAGCCAACAGAAGTTGACTACGGTAGAATAGAGGATATAGTAAAGAAACACAGTAAAACCTTTGTTGGAGAAATGCCTGACAAATGGGTTTTAGTAGGGATAAACTTTGATTTCAATAAATCAACATTGAGACCTGAATCATATCCGATTTTGTACAATGCAGCGGATGTTTTACTAAGTCATTCAGAACTGAATGTAGAAATACAGGGTCATACAGATCAGATCGGTTCCGATAGTTATAATAACAAATTATCTTTGGAGAGAGCTGAAATGGTAAAGAAGTTCTTAGTAGCAAAAGGAGTTGACGCAAGCAGGTTAACAACTTCGGGAAAAGGTAAAAGTCAGTTACTCTTTAAAGACAGCAGCGAATCGAGCAGATTCTTGAATAGAAGGATTGAATTCCACGTTATAAAATAAACAGAATAAATAATTTATTATGAAAGGGATCTTGTTTGAAGATCCCTTTTCTATTTTAAATAAGTTTCTCTTTGCTTTGAACAAGATTAAATTTATTTTTGAAATACAAATACCTTTAATTCTATCCAGAGAGGTTGAAAAGGAAATCTATTAAGAAAGCACAACCTCTGAGGATTTTTCCAAAGAGGATTTTTTTTATGAATATAAAATCGAAACCGGTTGATAGTGAAGGATTCGACAGATTGTTAACAAGAATTGCGCATGAAATTCTTGAAAAAAACAGGGGGTCCAAAAACCTCGTCTTAATCGGAATGAGAACCCGGGGTGAATTTCTTGCAAGGCGAATTCAGCAAAAGATTAAGCAGATTGAAAATATTGATCTACCTCTAGGTGTGCTTGATGTTACTTTATATAGAGATGATTTCAGAACAAGATTAAAACAACCAGAAGTATCCGTCTCTAACATTACTTTTGATATAAATGAAAGAGATATTATACTTGTTGATGATGTTCTTTATACAGGAAGAACTGTTCGAGCAGCCCTGAATGCCCTTATGGATTTTGGACGTCCTGCAACAATTCAACTCTTTATTCTTGTTGACAGAGGTCATAGAGCCTTACCGATCCGCGCCGATTATGTCGGGAAAAATATTCCCACGTCAATTGATGAAGAAATAAAAGTTAAAGTAAAAGAAATAGATGGCGAGGATGCCATCTATCTGCTCGAATCTGAAAATAATAATAATAATTAATTTATGCCACTTTCAAGTAAACATCTGCTTGGTCTTCAAGGTGTTCCCCGAGAAGACATTCAACTAATTCTTGATACTTCAATGACTTTTCGTGAAGTGCTCGAGCGACCGATCAAAAAGGTTCCAACTCTTCAGGGTAAAACAATTGTTAATCTATTTTATGAAAGCTCGACACGAACTCGAATATCGTTTGAACTTGCTGAAAAGAGGCTTTCTGCCGATACGATCAATTTTTCAGTTTCTGGAAGCAGCGTTAGCAAAGGTGAATCATTTAAAGATACAATAAAAAATATCGAAGCAATGAAAATAGATATGATTGTTGTCAGGCACGCTGCGGCAGGTACCCCCCTTTATTTAACAAAGATTAGCGATGCCAATGTGATTAACGCCGGAGACGGAACACATGAACATCCAACACAAGCACTTCTTGATATGTATTCAATTCGTGAAAAACTTGGTAAACTTGAAGGGCTAAAAGTGTGTATTGTTGGTGACATCGCTCATAGTCGCGTTGCTCTTTCTAATATTTATGGACTAAAGACTATGGGTGCTGATGTTTCAATTTGTGGACCGGCAACTATGATTCCAAGGAATATTGAAGAACTCGGTGTCAAAATTATTTATGACATTGATGAAGCAATTCAAGAAAATGACGTATTAAATATTTTGCGAATCCAACTAGAAAGAAAAGCGAGAGAATATTTCCCCTCCATTCGTGAATATTCAAAATACTTTGGTATAACCGAAGATCGTTTAGAAAAAAATGGTAAAGATATTTTAATCCTCCACCCCGGGCCAATAAACCGCGGAGTAGAAATTTCATCGCTTGTTGCCGACGGTAAAAACCAAATTATTCTCAATCAAGTTACTAATGGTGTAGCCGTAAGAATGGCAATTCTCTATTTACTCGGAACACTTAACTAAAGGCTTATATGAAAATCGTATTAAAAAATGCAAATGTTTTTAATCCTCATCAAAAACTTGATGAAAAGGGAGTTGATTTAATAATCATTGATGGCATTATTTCGGCGATGGGTAAAAATAAGGGCAATGCAATTTCAGATGCAAAAGTTTTTGATCTGCAAGGAAAATACATTGTGCCCGGGTTATTCGATATGCACGTTCATTTAAGAGAACCAGGGCGAGAAGATGAAGAGACTGTCATAACTGGTTGTAACAGTGCTGCAAGTGGCGGCTTCACTTCAATAGCATGTATGCCAAATACTGATCCTGCAATTGATTCTGCTGAAATTATAAATTTTATTTTAAGTCAGGCAAAATCTCATTTAGTAAAAGTTCACCCGGTTGCGGCTGCTTCTTTAGGACGAAATGGGGAGTATCTTTCACCTATGGCTGAACTTTATGAAGCAGGTGCAGTTGGCTTTTCAGACGACGGCGCTGCAATTAAAACTGCCTCTATCGCAAAGAGAGCTTTAGAATATTCTAAGATGTTCAACGTTCCTATTATTGAACATTGTGAAGACGAATCACTCGCCGGTGGAGCCATGAATGAAGGGTTAAACTCTACGATTTTAGGGCTGCCGCCAATACCTTCGGTCGCAGAAGATCTTATCGTTGCAAGAGATATTTTACTTGCAGAATATACTGGAGGAACTCTTCATATTGCTCACATCAGTTCGAAAAAGTCTATTGAATTAGTACGTGAAGCAAAGAAAAAGGGAATTAAGGTAACTGCAGAAGTTACCCCCCACCATTTTACTTTGACTGATAATGCCGTAAAAGGATATGACACAAATACTAAAATGAATCCTCCTCTTCGCTCGCAGGAAGATTTACAAGCAGTTATTGATGCCCTCGCTGACGGAACAATAGATTGTATTGCGTGTGATCATGCTCCACACTCACCTGAAGAAAAGGATGCAGAATTTGAATACGCACCAAATGGAATAGTCGGGCTTGAAACTTCACTATCACTTGCCTTAACTGAACTTTATCATAAAAAAATATTGTCCTTTGAACAATTGATTGAAAAGATGGCAATCAACCCCCGATTAATTCTTAATATTTCGATACCAAAAATTGTTGAGGGTGAACTAGCAGAAATCTCTATCATTGATCTAAATGAAGTTTGGACTGTTGA
Source organism: Ignavibacteriales bacterium (assembly GCA_016709155.1). Classification (NCBI taxonomy): domain Bacteria; kingdom Pseudomonadati; phylum Ignavibacteriota; class Ignavibacteria; order Ignavibacteriales; species Ignavibacteriales bacterium. The sequence goes on from JADJEI010000013.1 coordinate 775,507, forward strand.
AAAAAATAAGTTTTTAAGTAAATCAAAAAATAGTCCATTCGACAAAAAACTATTAACTGGAAAATCAGTTGGAGTGATTAATAATCACAGAATGTTCTTTAACGGAGAATTTTTTAGTATCTAATTCCGCGAACTGAATATAAAAAAGTAAAATTACTTGTCCACTTCACTGTACAGGTTCATAACATTCAATCCTTTTTTAGAGAAATTTCAATAAAATTTTTCGGTACATCTTTTGGAATATTGCTTAAAAACTAAAAGGTGAAGAAATGAAAAACGCACTATTCTCTCTTGTAATTTTCACATTCACAATTTTCTTACAGTCTTGTGATGTCAACGATTACTATTACGACGTTGATTATACTGCTCCCGCCCCACCATCTGATATTACTGTTTATAATGGCGACAGCAGAGTAGATTTGACGTGGCAGCAGAATCTGGAATCAGACCTTGCAGGTTATAATATCTATTACAGCGATAGTTATGACGGGAGATATGAATTAATTGGAACTTCCTACGATAATTATTTTATTGATTATGATGCAGCTAACGGTAATAGATACTATTATGCAATCACAGCTTTTGATTATAACGGTAATGAAAGCGAACTGAGTTATGATGTTGCTTATGGAATCGCCCGTCCCGAAGGATTTAACCAATCAATTTTTGACTTCAGAAGATTTCCAAATAACTCGGGGTTTTCATTTACCGATTATAATGTGGTTGCATACAATAGCTCGTTATCAGATTTCTTTTATGAAAATTATGAGGGTGTTCTTTATTTAAATGTTTGGGATGATACTGATATTCAAGACATGGGCTTTACAAATGATATCTATGACATTCCTTTTGCACCAGTTTCCGGCTGGGCAACGGAAAAGTATGTAGAGGTTAAAACCGGTCACACGTATGTAATTTGGACATGGGATAATCACTTTGCAAAAGTTCGAGTTAGCTCATTCACAGGTGATCGTGTCGTTTTTGACTGGGCGTTCCAACTTATTGAAGGTGAAACCATGCTGAAACTTAAAAATAATTCTGAAGTTAGGAATGCATTAACCCTAACCAATTCAAGATTCAATTTAATAAACCAATAATATTGTTTATGAAATAGTGGCTTTAGTGAATTTAATTTTTTAATTTTTAGATAGTTAAATGAAACACTGTCTTAAAAATATAATTTTGATATTTTGCGGGCTGATTTTTCTGCCCGCAATTCTATTTCCTCAGGAAAAAAATTTTCTGAATAAATTGCATCATGAAAAAATTGTTACGCAAGAAAAGAGAGTTTTTTCTGAAATAGAAAATGACTTTGCTAAAGGAAGCGTTGGTAAAATCTCAAATCTTTTTAATGCTCAGACTTATTTTAGCTTATCGAATGGCGTTTCGGGGTATTACAGTTCCAATCAAGCGTTTTATATTCTTCAGGAATTTTTTAAAATTCATCAAGTCATTTCATTTCGATTTTCAAACATCTATTCCGACAAGAACTACCCGTATGCAACCGGTAACTATTTTTATGAGCATAAGGGAAAAAGGGAATCCGCTAAAGTATTTGTGGCATTAAAAAGGATCGGTGACCATTTGAAGATTACACAAATTACCATCAATTAATGAGTCCCAAGATTTTTAATAAGTTAAGAGGCGATAGAAAATTTTTTGCTATCGTCTTTTTTATTTTATTACTTATTTTTGTCTCAGGTGCGCTTACCCCCATTATCGTGGACTCCAAAAAAGTTAACTGGGACAAAATTGTTGTTGAAAAAATTGCGGATATAGAAATTTCTGCCAAAACAAAATTCTCCGATGAACAGGCAAAATTAAATTCCACTAACGCAAAGCTTAAAGAAAATCTTCGAAGTATTCTTCGCAATAATAAGACTTACCGCTCGATCGTTGAACTTGTAAATCAAAGTACATTCGATAATTTCTCAGTTGAAATTGTTGCGCCGAACGGAAAGATTATTGCCTGGAATGATCAACTTGCAGTGCCTCAAGAAGAAATCTTTCCTTTGAATTATCCAATTGGCGAAACTCATTTTGTGGATTCCGATCTTATCACTTACCTAAATCTTACCGATACGCTTTATTTTGAAACAGATCAATTTTATCTTATAGTCAGTCTCCCATTCGAGTATAAATATTCAATACAGAATGCATCTTTTGAACGAATCAGTTTCAGTAATCGCTTAGCCGGGGAATTCAATACATCATTCAAAATTGACTATGATCCTTTTCATCAAAAAACTAAGGATGGGAGAGAGTATTCGTTCGAGCTGTTGAATAATAGCAATAATAAAATAGGACTTGTAACATTTACTAAGCCATCACTTAATGGCGAGCTTTATAATTTTCAGGAAAAAATAAATATATTACAATCCGCTCTGATTTTTATTGGATTGATTTTTATAAGTTTTGGTTTTAGAAACGATTTTCTGAAAATTAAAAAGCGAACTTATAAATTTATTATCGTACTCTTATATTGTTCAACCTTCAGATTCCTGGTTTTTCAATTAGGATTTCCTTCAAATATTTTTTCCGGTTCAATTGTTGACCCTGCAAATTTTTCTTCGGTTTTTGGAGGGGGAGTGGTCAAATCACCGCTCGAGTTTCTCGTCACTAATATATTTCTTCTCATTATCTCAATTACTGCTTTTAAACTTATCCGTGATTATCTTGTTTCGATCAAAACTCATGCTCTTACTTTTAGGAGGTTGTTTCTTGTATTAGTTGCTTTTTCAGTTTACTTTTTGATAATAAGAGGAATGAGCGCTTCCATAAAAAGTGTTGTCTTCGATTCTTCACTTCGATATTTCAAAGAAGCATCAATTATCCCCGATTCAGTGGCTATAGTGATGAACCTAAATATTTTACTATTTGGTTTTGCTGTTATTTTGGTATTAGCCTCACTTATTCACTTCATTTCTAATTTCATTCAATTTGAAAAGCAAAAAATATATAAGAATTTATTTCTTTTGTTGATTATGCTGATTGTTCTTGGAATTGTATTTATTGAAATCCAGCACGAGCCATTGATTGATGAAATTCTAATATCGGTATTCACATTAATAATTATTACACTCGTTTATTTGCTGATTGGCTTAAAACAAAAATCCAGACTTGCTTATGTGTATTCATTGTTTGCCGCCTCCATTATTTCAGTAACGCTGCTAAATTATTTTAATCTTCAGTTAGAAAAAACATCATTAAGAACAACAGCTTATGAACTAAATCGAACCAATGATAATCTATTGAAATTTATTATTGAAGAAACTCTGCAGAATTCTTCAACTGATGAAAAACTTTTAGGCAGTTTTTCAAAGCGAAATACTAATTATAATTCAGAAGCGTTAATTCTGTGGAGCAATAGCTCACTTCAGCGGGAGTCAATAAATTCTTCATTAATAATTTATGACAGAAGTAAAAATCAGCTTGGTAAATTTTCCGTAGGGGTAAATGATTCATTTGATCCTCTAAAATCATTAAAAAAATTTAATAACGGCGAAATAAATTATTTCCAATATAGTGAGGATCACTTCCGAAAATTAATAAGCGGTATTATTCAAGTTGAAGCTAATGGAATTATGATGGGGTATGTGTCCTGTACATTAACAGTAGATGCAGGGAAATCGAATCTTACTGAAATACCGGAATTTCTCAGATCACAAAAAAATTTACTTAATTCTGTCATTGACATTAGTGATCTAAAAATATTTGTTTATAGTGATTCGAAGCTTGAAGATGTTGCGGGCGATGTTTATCCATCACGCGAGCAGTCTGATCCGATCTTAAGATCCGTAAATACAGAAGCAGGCGAGGCGTTTATTAATGTCGAATTAAACAAAGAACAATTTTTAGCGTTTGTATTAAAAACGGTAAAGGATGGCGAAGAGAAAGTAACTTCAGTTGCGGTTAAAACAAAACAGATATCGTGGAATCTTTTTAACTTCTTTAAAATATTTATTCTTCATAGCACTTTTATTTTTGTAATAGGAATTATTTTACTCATTCCGACATTGAAAAAGTTCCGACTCACTTTTAGGACTCAATTACAAGTTACTTTTTTAATTATCTCAATTCTGCCTGTTATAGTTCTTGCGATTTACAATAGACAAATTGTTGAAGATAGAACCGAATCAGAAATTTTCAATGAATTAAATCAACGCACAGGATTTGTGCAGAAGCATATCCAGACCCAATTAACTAAAAATAAAAAAAGAGGCCTGTCGGAAGTATTCAATAATGCAAGTGCGGAACTCGGAATACGGTTTAATGTTTATGACGGCACAGATATTATATTCAATGCTGGCAATGATTTTTATAACGCCGGTTTTTTTTCAACTAAGCTTAATTCCAAAACTCACTATAACATTAATTATCTTAATTATCGTGAATACCTCAATAAACAAAAGTTGAATGATTATCAATATCATTCACTCTATACGAGAACCATAATTGGTGACAAAGAGTTTATCATAGAATCTAATGATGCATTTGATAAAGTGAAACTTACATTTTCAACATTGGATATTGATATCTTTCTATTTGGAATTTATTCATTCGCAATTATTATAATTATTCTTGTCAGTACTTTTTTAGCAAATAAAATTTCATTACCAATCCGAAGATTAACAAAAGCCACTGAAGTTGTTGCCCAGGGCGATTTTGATTTAAATCTTGTTAATGACCAAAGAGGAGAGATAAAGGATCTGTTTAATGGCTTTAATTCAATGATGAATGAATTGAAAAAAAATCAACTTGAACTTGCAGCCATTGAGCGGGAAAATGCCTGGAAAGAAATGGCTAAACAAGTTGCTCATGAGATTAAAAACCCACTTACTCCAATGAAACTGGCTATGCAGCAGTTAATAATATCGTTTAAGGACAAAAACAAGAACTTCGAAACATTATTTGAAAAAGTTTCTTCCACCATCCTTGCGCAGATTGAAAATCTTAGTCTTATTGCCTCAGAATTTTCGCGATTCGCAAAGATGCCGAGTTTAAAACTCGAAGTGATTGATATATCAGAAACATTAAAAGAAAGTGTTAATCTTTTCTATGATGACAAAATCGAAATTATAATTGATACAAATCTTGAAACGGTTCTAATTGAAGGCGATAAAACTCAGTTCAGAAGGATGGTGCTTAATCTGATCCGAAATTCACTTCAAGCTAGTGCAACTAAAATAATTCTGAAATTGGACATAATTGAAAGTAAGATTCTTTTTTCAATCAGCGACAATGGCGGTGGAATCCCATTGGAAATTCAGAATAAAATTTTTGACCAAAACTTTACTACTAAGGAGAAAGGTATGGGCATAGGGTTGAAATTAGCAAAAAGATTTCTTGAAAACATCAATGGCAGCATATCTCTTCTTCAAAGTAACTCAGAAGGAACCACGTTTCTTATCACCATCCCGGCGTATAAGAAATAAAATTATTAAACAAAATGAAAGCACTTACAAGCGAACAATCGAAGGCGCTTAACCTTGACCGGCATATTTCCTTAACTGCTAATGCTGGTTCAGGAAAGACTTTTGTACTTTCAAAACGTTTTATTGAAATTGCTTTACTTCCGAATGTTTTTCTTCAAAATATTTGCGCAATCACTTTTACAGAAAAAGCAGCAAGTGAACTCTATAAAAAAATATCATTAGAAATTGATCAAAGAATTTCAGAAGAAACTGATCTGACTATTAAGAGAAAACTACAATTTCTCCGCAGGCAATTGGTTTCCGCAAACATATCCACTATTCATTCTTTTTGTATCGGCATTTTACGCGAACATCCGGTGGAATCTGGAATTGATGCAAATTTTACTGCAATTGATCAGAATGAATCGGCAGAATTAATTGAACTTTCTATTCAAGAAGCATTCAAACAGAGTAACAACCAAACGGAAGAAGAAAATCTCAAGTATCTTATCAGAACTTTTTCTTCAAAAGATATTTTACAAAGGGAATTGACTTCTCTTATCAACAACAGAAAAAATGTTTTATCTGTTAAAGAACACATTTATAAAAACGCTGAAGATAAAATAGCAGATTTTTTTTCGAATGTCTTTAATGAAAAAATAGATCAAATATTTTTGAACAATATTGATGCAATCATAAAAGCTGTTGAAAAAATTAATTCAAGTGTATTACTTGTCAAAATGGATAATGAAAAAGCTATCTTGGTTAATTCTATTCTACAAAAAATTAAAAAGCCAAAATCGAAAGCAAATCTTCAACTGCTACTGCAAGATCTATTAAACACAAACACAACAGCTAACGGAACACTTTGCAAGCGTGGTTATTTAGCTGACCATAGTGGACTGGAAAATGAAATCAAATACGTGGAAGCGATAGTTGAAGATTATCGCAAATTAAATTTTAATGAGAATGCTAAAATAAATTTCAATCTTGCAAGATTCGGAAAAATATTGCTCGATCTTTTCGATAAATGCCTTTCAATCTATTCGAGTAAAAAGAACGCACAGGGATTAATGGATTTTGAGGACATACTTTTATTTACCAAAACTATTTTAGAAAATGAATTTGTGCAAAATGACCTTGCTGAAAAGTATAAATTTATCATGGTAGATGAATTTCAGGACACGAATGAAATTCAGTATAATATTTTCCTTCCAATTGTTGATCATTTAAAGAAAAATAATCTCTTTGTGGTGGGTGATGAAAAACAAAGTATATATATGTTTAGAGATGCCGAACTCGAAGTCTTTAATAAAACTAAAAGCGATATAAAAAAACAAAGTGGAAGCGATTCAATTCTCGAGCTTCCGCATAGTTTTAGAATGGCTCCCGAAATAGCTGCTTTCACGAACGAATTGTTTTCGCGCTTATTCAGCGCTCCAGATATTAATTTTAATGAAGTATCGTACAGTGAAATTATTTGTGCCAGGGAGGGGGATGTTAAAGGCAAAATTGAAATTCTCTTTGCTAAAAAAACGGAGGATTATCTTCAGCCGGCTTCACAAGCGATGCTGTTGAGAGATAAATTAATCCAATTATCAAATCAAACCGATTTTAAGTGTGGAGATTGTGCAATACTTGTCCGTAAAAGAAAATCATTTTCAGATTTGGAGAATGTTTTACAGGAAGCCAATATTCCATTCACGATTCTTGGCGGCAAAGGATTTTATCAACAGCAAATCGTTTACGACATTTATAATTATTTCTCTTTCTTGCTAGATCAAAAAAATGATTCGGCACTGATCGGCTTGCTTCGATCGCCTTTCTTTCTATTGTCGGATTCGACTTTATTTGATATTAGCTGCTCTAATGGATATTACTATTTCGATAAGATAAAGTCCTACGCTGAAAAGAATACAGAATTACAAAACGTAGTCAATAAACTCAAATCAGTAATAAAGCTTGTTTACAATTTTAGCCCTCCGGAAATATTAGCCGAAATACTTTCAGACTCATATTTTCTTTCTGTTATTAACTCTAGAAAAAGTGGTGAGCAGGATATTGCCAATCTCAAAAAACTTATTAAGCTTAGTTTGGAGTTTCACTCAAAAGGATTCACTACAATTTATGATTACATAAATTATTTAAATAATAAGATTGAAACCGGCGCTGATGAATCGCAGGCAGCACTAAACGATGAATCAAATTCCGTAAAGATTTTAACGATACATCAAGCAAAGGGATTAGAATTTAGAAATGTTTTTCTTTACAAATGCGAGGAAACTACAAACATTGATGTCGTAAAAGCACGATCAATTACTTTCAGTAAAGAGTTTGGAATATTAACTAAACTTTTTCAGGACGAAAATTATTTCGCTGAAGCAGTCGCTCCGCCGATTGCAGAGTTAAATAACATAATTGTCAGGAAAAAAAACATCGCCGAACTAAAAAGATTATTTTATGTGGCTGTCACACGCGCGATGGATTCACTTTATATTTGTTGTGAGAAATGTCCTGAAAATAAAAATACTTTCATTGGATTAGTGCAAGATGCTTTCGGGGTGATTGAAGAAAAAGAAACCCTTGATATCGAATCAAATCTTAAACGATTTTCTTCAATAGGAAGTAAAATGAAAACTAAAACGATAGACATAAAACTTAATATTCCTATCCTTAGAAAAATTGAACTCGCTGAAATTAGCAATCATCTTAATGAGGATCTAAAAACTAATAATTTCAGCATAAACATTGACCGGGTTGATTCGGTGGTTAGTGGTGAAATGATTTCTGCCACTAAGCTTCTGGTTTTATGGATTGTCCATTTAAGTATTATCTAAAATATGAATTGGGCTATGATAATCTTGTTGATCTCCCGGTTGATAATGATGATCATTCTCAGGACTATTCACGGAATGGGGTAGAATCAAGTGAGAATATTATAGGCTTGTTTGACTCCGAAAAGAATATTGCACAGGCAAAAGGAAAAATTATTCACAAATTATTGCAACTGGAATTGACCCCCGAAGAAACTATTGCCGCTATTGACAGAGTAATTAATTCGGAATCCGGCAACGCCATTTTATTTGAATCTTTGAAAGAAGAAATTCAAACGAGTTTAGAATTATATTTCAAGTCGAGTTCATATAGTGAGATTAATACTTATCCAAATCAAAAAAATGAATTTGAAGTATTTTGTAAGGAGGAGATTATTATCTTAATGGCATTATTGATAAGATTATTTTTTTAGGTGAGAAAATAATTATCATTGATTACAAAACTGATAATGTGAATGAAGAAAATATCCCCGCCAAATCCGAACATTATTTAAATCAGTTGAAATTTTATTTTTATATTGTATCGGGATTATATAAAAACATTAATGACTTTGAACTAAGACTAATATTTTTAAAGCAGCCCGATAAAAAATTTCTTATTGAGTTAAAGCAAAAAGATAGATTAAAATTCGGAGTTGAACTAAAAAAAACATTAAGTGCAGTGCAGTTAAAATCATACTACAAAGAAAGAAATCATTGTCTTAATTGTAATTATTCCAACGGGCAACAACAATGTATTCACGATTAATTGGGAGAGTATTGTGCAAAGAAAATATTCACAAATTAGAGACATTAAAATTATTGAAGAAGGATTGACTTCTGCTATAGCGGGTGTTGCCGCATTTCATGCTGAAGACAAATTTATTCAATATCCAACAAGCTATGTTTACTTAGATAAAAACATTTACATAATGTTCAGGGAAGGTGAAGATTTTTATGATTTAATAAAATATGGATCACCTGCGAGTTTTAATGTTATGCGTCAAGAAAAACCTAAGAAAACTAAGACAACTACATTGAATGAAAACAGATACTTATCATTTTCAATAATGGGTTCAATTAAAAAGCTTGACGATCCGAAACAAATTGAAGAGTGCTTAACCTCATATTTTACAAAATATTCTTACGAAAAAATCTCAAAAAATCTAAAAAAAATTTCTGCTCTCAGTCAAATCATAATGATAGATTCTGAGGAGATTCAGGCATTTGAAGAAAACATTTTTTAAATATAAATTTTATTTAATATTATTTACATTGATTCAATTTTCTGCTTGCACAGAAATCAAAGTTATTTACCGCGATAAAGTTTATTACGAAATCCCTGCTGAACTAAAATACCCTGAACAAAAAACTAAATTTTTAGATGAATATTCTAAATATATTTCCGGGCGAAAAATATTTTTAGATGCGGGTCATGGGGGCAGTGATAGGAAGAATATTGGAATTAATAAATTAGTTGTTGAAGCGGATATTAATCTGAATGTTGTGTTATTCTTAAAAGAGTTTTTAACCGAGGCAGGGGCATCAGTTTATCTTTCGCGCGACTCCGATACAACAGTTGATCTAAAATTACGATCACAATTAGCTGACAACAGCAGTGCAGATATTTTTGTCAGCATTCATCATAATGCTCCTGCTGATTCGGATGATACCACAACTAATTACACTTCAACTTATTATCACGCAACTGAATTGGATTATGAATACAATCCATGCGAAAGAGAAATTGCAAGGTTTATTCAGCGTGATCTGTCCTATGCTATGAGAAACCCCGGCGGGTTAGGTTCTTTTGATGGAACTTATTCTGACTATTCTGTCTATCCTGGAAAAGGATTTTCTGTCCTAAGAGAAACAAACATTCCTTCCGTGCTTGTCGAATGCGGCTTTCACACAAATTATTATGAAGAAAAAAGATTATCAATCAAAGAATTTAATAGAATTGAAGCATGGGGGATATTCAGAGGATTATGTCGTTACTTTGCTAATTCTACCCCTGATATTATTTCTTCTGAAGAATTTAGTGATAAGAAGAATTTTCCATTTTTTCTAAAAGATGATATCGGTATTGAAACGGAGTCTATTATTGTTCTACTGGATAAAATTAAATACAACAATTTTTCTTATGATATTGAAACAGGTTTACTAACAATTATTGGGGACGCTTTAACAGTTGGAGAACATGAAATTAAAATTATTGTTGCTAACAAAAGAGGAAATCATTCCTTCCCATTCACTAAAAAGATCATCATCAATCCTTAGAAAGTATTTAATTGCTTAACTACGTTTGGACTTTTTTAATATTATTTGGAATTGGAACTGCTGTTTTCATTGATCTATATGAAAGTTCAGATAACAAATATGCAAATAAGTATTTGTTCTCATCGCAGGCATTCGTTGATTCAACTTCAATTGACGAGGGGGGAAAATATAGTTGCAAAATAATTATAGATAGAAAATCTTTTAATAATGGATTCCAACAATCACTTAATAATGATGTTATTCTGTTTGGGAAAATCAATAAACCTAAGAACAGTAAAAATTCCAAAATTGATATTCTGGTAAATCTATCTACTCCGGAAGTATTGATTGAGATGGCGAAAGCCAACGGGGGCGATAAAATATTAGTGTGTGAATTCAGCTCTAACACGGCTATGCCCAACAACTTGTTAACAGGAAAAATAAAGTTTGAAGAAGTTAGCTTTATCCAAATAAAATCCGTTACAAATTCAATAATCGAGTATGCAGGAATTGCTGTAGAAATTGCGCTCGGGCTTATCGGTATAATGGCAATGTGGCTTGGCATAATGAAGGTGGGTGAAACTGCGGGATTAATATCAGTTATTGCAAGGATGCTTCGTCCAGTAACTAAATTCCTATTTCCTGAAATTCCATCCGATCATCCTGCAGTGGGTTCAATGATTATGAATATCTCAGCAAACATGCTCGGCTTGGGTAATGCTGCTACTCCCTTTGGATTGAAAGCTATGCAAGAACTGAATGAATTGAATCCTAAAAAAGATACTGCTTCCGATTCTATGATAACATTCCTTGCTATTAATACTGCGGGCTTAACTTTAATACCAGCCTCAGCAATTGCAATCAGAGCCGCTGCTGGAAGTGCTAATCCAACTATAATAATTGGGACTTCAATTTTTGGAGCAATGTGTGCAACAATAGTCGGAGTTATTGCCGCAAAGACTTTTGCAAAGTTATCAGGTGGTAAAGAAATATTTCTCGGATGGCTAAGAGGAAAAGTATATCCACTAATGATAATCTTAATATTGTTTCTAGCTTTTTTTGTGAGCCTCTATTTAGGATGGGTTAAAATTATCACAAATAATATTAATTTTATTTCTTCTGAAAGTCTTATTAGTGCCTTATCCTTATTTTCTACTTTAGCAATTCCTTTCATAATAGTTAGTTTTTTAGTTTTTGGTTTATTCAAAAAAATAAATTTGTACGAAAATTTTATTGAGGGAGCAAAAGATGGTTTTAATATTGCTATAAAAATCATTCCCTTTCTGGTTGCGATGCTCATGGCAATTGGAATATTTAGAGCAAGCGGGGCTATGGACATATTAATGATAATATTAAGACCTGTTACAAATATAATTGGTTTCCCCACAGAGGCATTACCAATGGCATTAATGCGCCCCCTTTCCGGAAGCGGTTCGCTTGGAATCATGACAGAAAATTTATCAGTATTTGGACCTGATTCTTATCTTGGTGTACTTGTCTCTACTATTTATGGAAGCACCGAAACTACATTTTATGTGTTAGCTGTTTATTTCGGTTCGGTGAATATTAAAAATTCTCGATTTGCTTTAGCTGCCGGCTTGTTTGCAGATATTGCTGGAATATTGGCAGCTTTATTTATTGTTAAAATGTTATTCAGCATTTAAAAATTATTTCAATCGAAAATGAAAATATTTATAACAAAGGAAATTCCAGAGGCTGGTATAAACCACATTCGTAAATCAGGGATTAGCCTCGAAGTTTACAGTGGAAGTAAACCCATCACAAAAAAAACGTTGATTGAAAAAATCTCAGATGTTGATGGTATCATCACTTTACTTTCTGATAAAGTGGATAAAGATTTCATAGATAGCGCAAAGCATTGTAAAATAATTGCAAATTATGCTGTGGGGTTTAATAATATTGATGTTAATTATGCAAAGCAAAAAGGAATTATTGTTACTAACACTCCCGATGTTCTAACTGATTCGACCGCTGATTTAGCGATTTCACTTATGCTTTGTTGTGCAAGGAATATTGTCCCCGCTGAAAAATTTATGCGCACCGGAAAATTTACGGGCTGGCAGCCAAAATTATTTTTGGGAATGGAACTGAAAGGAAAAACTTTTGGCATACTTGGTGCAGGCAGAATCGGCACTGCAACTGCTGTTCGAGCACATAGCTTTGGCATGAAAATCGTCTATTATTCTAATCATCAAAATTTATATCTCGATACAAAACTTAATGGCGAAAAAGTCTCGCTTGATAAACTGCTTTCACATTCGAATGTTATTTCAATACACCTGCCTTTAAACAAAAAAACATTTAATCTATTAAGTGAAAAGAAACTAAAACTAATTCATAAAAACTCCATTCTGATTAATACAGCACGTGGAGAGATAGTTGACGAAGTCTTCCTGATTAAAATGTTGAATAAAAAATTAATTTATGCGGCTGGTTTTGATGTATATCAAAATGAACCGAGTGTAAATTCCGCATTGTTAAAATTGGAAAATGCAGTCTTACTCCCGCATCTTGGCAGTGCAACCATCGAAGCAAGAAATGCTATGTCAAAGCTTGCAGCCAGAAACGTTGTAAATGTATTAAAGGGGAAAAAACCACTCACTCCTATTCAGATGTAATCCTTCGTAGTAATTTTGTTTTTAACAAAAGTATATTTTTAAATCTAACCCGTGTGTGTATAGTCTTATTGTATGATTAAAAATTAAAGTTGAATATCAATTAGTCTTTAAGTAGTTTTAAAATAAAAAAAAGAGAAATTCCAATGAGAATAGGAGTACCAAAAGAAACTGAGAGAGAAGAAAGACGAATTGCATTGGCACCTGCCGGTGTTGATTCCTTAATAAGAGCAGGTCATACAGTTTATATCCAAAGTGGGGCAGGGGAAGGCAGTCATTTTCACGATGAAGATTATATAAAAACAGGCGCTTCAATAGTATATGATGGCGAGGAAGCATTCAGACGCGCTGAAATGATTGTAAAAGTAGCCCCCCTGTCAGAATCCGAAATTGATATACTTCAGGAAAATCAGATATTATTTTCGTCTCTTCACCTTGCTGTTGGTAAAAAAAACGTAGTTGAAAAACTTATCAAAAAAAATATAACTGCAATCGGATATGAATTGATCGAAGATGGGGATCGTCTTCCAGTTTTACATTCCATGAGTGAAATAGCCGGTCAGTTATCTATTCAAGTTGCTGAACGATATCTTGAAAGTTATACTAAGGGCGGCAGGGGTATCTTGATTGGCGGAATTACAGGGGTTGCACCTGCCGCCGTTGTAATTTTAGGTGCCGGTGTTGTCGGAACTACTGCTGCGCGAGCAGCGCTCGGGAGGGGTGCACAGGTTGTTGTTATTGATAAAGACTTGAACCGGTTAAGAAGAATAGATGCTTATTTTAAAAAAAGAGTCACAACTGTTATGGCAAACCCTTATACCATTACACGCGGTGTTCGTTTTGCTGATGTACTGATAGGTGCAGTTTTAATCAAAGGTGAAAAAACTCCTCATCTTGTTTCTGAAGACATGGTTAAAGATATGAAACGTGGTGCAGTCATAGTTGATGTTTCTATTGACCAGGGTGGGTGTATTGAGACCAGTCGTGTTACAACAATTTCGGATCCTGTCTATCTTACGCACGACGTAATCCACTACTGTGTTCCAAATATGCCGGCCCTTGTTTCCCGCACGGCGAGTTATGGGTTAAATAATGCCGCCATGCCTTACATTCAAAATATTGCCGACAATGGACTCGCAAATGCGCTGTTGGGTGATGAGGGGCTTGCAAATGGGGTCTGCACTTATGGGGGATACTGTGCAAATGAAGCCATTGCAAATATTTTTAATGTAGAATATCGAAAACTTAGAGTATTCTCTACAAATTAATTTAAAGGAAATTTTTGCCCATGCTTTCGACAATAGACCGTAAATATGTAATGCCTTCCAATATTCTTAATATTTATAATAGAAAAATAGTAAGTGCAGATGAGGCATTAAAAATTATTAAATCTGGTGATAATATTGTTGTACAACCGGGTTGTGCCGCTCCCCTTGAATTAATCAATGCAATGGTAAGACGGAAAGACGAATTATCAAATGTTACTATTTATCATATCCTCGTCGTTGGCTCACTCCCATATATTGAACCAGGTATGGAAAATCATTTCAAGCATAATGCTTTTTTTATCGGTGCCAATAGCAGAAAGGCAGTTAATGAGGGTAGATCCGAATTCACACCAATATTTTTATCCGAAATTACTTCTTTATTCAAGCGTGGTCTTATTAAAACTGATGTTGCATTAATACATGTTTCTCCTCCCGATGAACATGGTTATTGCAGTTATGGTGTAGATGTAGGTAATATCAAAACTCCCGCAGAAAAATCCAAAATAATAATTGCCCAAGTAAATAAAGAGATGCCAAGAAGCCTCGGCGACAGTTTTATCCATATAAATAAAATTCATTTTATTGTTGAACATAATGCCCCAATACAGGAGCTTCCGCAAGTGGATCCGAATAGCAGTCAAGAGCTTCTTAATATTTATGATAAAATTGGGATAAATATTTCTGAACTAATTGAGGATGGGGCAACACTTCAACTTGGCATTGGTGCAATTCCCGATTCGGTCATGAAATATCTTAAAGGGAAAAAAGATTTGGGAATACATACGGAAATGTTTTCTGACGGTGTTGTAGAGCTTGTAGAGGAAGGAATCATAAATGGTGAAAAGAAGACTCTTCATCAGGGAAAAATAATCGCCGGATTTGTCTTGGGTACCAAACGAACTTATGATTTCATAGACAATAATCCGATCATTGAATTTCATCCTCAAGAATATGTAAATGATCCTTTTATAATTGCAAAGAATAATAAAATGGTTGCGATCAACTCTGCTATTGAAATAGATTTAACAGGACAGGTTTGTTCCGATTCAATCGGGACAAAATTTTTTAGTGGTATCGGAGGTCAGGTTGATTTTATTCGGGGGGCTGCTCGTTCGGAAGGAGGGAAGCCGATTATTGCACTCCCTTCAGTTACGAAAGATGAAAAAATTTCCAGAATAGTTACCCAACTACAACCAGGTGCAGGGGTTGTAACCTCCCGCGGCGATGTTCATTTTGTTGTAACTGAATATGGCTCTGTTCAGCTTTGGGGTAAAAGTATTTCAGAAAGAGCTAAGGCGTTAATAAGTATTTCACACCCTGCTTTCAGGGATGAGCTTGCAAAATATGCTCAAGATGTTTTACACATTTAATTTATGTTAGCTGTTATCGGTGATATACATGGTTGTTTTTTTACTCTGAAAAAACTTTGTACAGAATTAAAAGATAAATATCCAGGTGTTACTGTTTATTCTGTTGGTGATCTTGTTGATAGAGGTAATTATAGTTTCGAAGTAATAGATTATATCTTATCCCAAAGTATCGCATTTACACCCGGGAATCATGAATACATGTTTTACTATTTTTTTCACCACCCGGAAAGCGCTTTAGCAAAAGCATGGATTTACAATGGCAGCGGGAAAACGCTTTCCTCGTATCAAGATAAAATGCACATTTTGCATGAACATCTGAAAGTAATTATTAACTCTCCACTTTATTATGACACGGAAGATTGTTTTATCTCGCATGCAGGGATTGCTGATATTTACAAAATTGAATTACCTGAGCCTCCACTAGAATTTCCATCATTATTTGATGAACTTGTGAAAAAGGAAGTTGAAAGTGAAAACGGAATATTGTGGAATAGAAAAAAACTTATGAATCTTGGGAAACTGCAAGTTGTCGGGCATACAAGGAAGGTGGAGATTGAAAGAATTGAAGAGAATAATTCTGTTTACATAGATACGGCGGCAATAACTAACAACAAATTAACAGCCGTGCTGATTAATAAAAATAAGATTGAGGATATTATTTCTATTAGCACTCTTGCTGAAGATACACTTTAGACTCCATAATGGATGGAATTTTATTAAGTCGTGTCGCAACTTGTTGACCTCGATTTTCCATAAAAAAAGGCGGAAGAAAATTCCGCCTTTTTAATATACATCTAATTGACGTATGGATTTTAATAATCCATTCCACCCATACCGCCCATACCTCCGGGAGGCATTCCGGGCATTTGTGGTTCTTTTTCTTTTTTCTCGTAAACCACAGCTTCAGTAGTAAGTAACAAAGCGGAAACAGAAGCAGCATTTTCGAGTGCGGTTCTTGTAACCTTTGTAGGATCAATTACACCAGCCTTAACTAAGTTTTCATAGACTTCAGTAGCTGCATTAAATCCGAAATCATCTTTGCCTTCCTTAACTTTTTGGAGAACTACTGATCCTTCAATACCAGCATTATTTACAATTTGTCTTAGAGGTTCTTCCAACGCTTTTTTAATGATCTTAATACCGATTGTTTGGTCGGCATTTGCACCGGTCAGTTTTTCTAAAACAGATGTTGCTCTAACGAACGCAACTCCACCACCCGGAACAATTCCTTCTTCAACAGCAGCACGGGTTGCGTGAAGTGCATCTTCAACTCTTGCTTTCTTTTCTTTCATTTCCACCTCAGTAGAGGCACCGATTTTTAATACTGCAACGCCACCTGAAAGTTTAGCTAATCTTTCCTGTAGTTTTTCTTTGTCATAATCAGAAGTGGTTTTTTCGATTTGTGCTTTTATCTCGTTTATTCTCTTCTTGCTTTCATCAGTTTTTCCAGCACCTTCAACGATAGTAGTATTATCTTTATCAATCACTATTTTCTTTGCCTGTCCGAGATATGCAACAGTAGCATTTTCTAATTTGAATCCACGTTCTTCAGAAATAACAGTACCGTTGGTGAGTACTGCAATATCTTCGAGCATTGCCTTTCTTCTATCGCCAAAGCCCGGGGCTTTGACAGCGGCAATTTTCAAAGTTCCGCGAATTTTATTTACTACCAATGTAGCAAGAGCTTCTCCTTCGAGGTCTTCCGCAATTATTAGCATTGACTTTCCCTGCTGTGCTACTTTTTCTAATACTGGAAGCAAATCTTTCATAGCAGAGATTTTTTTGTCGTGAATTAATATGAAGGCGTCTTCGAGAATAGCTTCCATATTTTCAGTGTCGGTTACAAAGTAAGGTGATAGATAACCGCGGTCGAATTGCATACCTTCAACAACATCGAGGGAAGTTTCCATTCCTTTTGCTTCTTCAACTGTGATAACACCATCCTTGCCGACTTTTTCCATTGCATCGGCAATCAAATTACCAATAGCAGGATCATTGTTAGCAGAAATTGAACCTACCTGTGCAATTTCGTTTCTTCCTTCAACCTCTTTGCTAATTGATTTTAGATACGCAATAACTTTAATAACCGCAAGGTCAATTCCTCTTTTTAAGTCCATTGGATTTGCACCTGCTGTGACGTTTTTCAAACCTTCTCTGTAAATTGCTTGTGCAAGAACGGTTGCAGTTGTTGTTCCATCGCCAGCAACATCACTTGTTTTAGAAGCAACTTCACGAACCATTTGCGCGCCCATGTTCTCAACTGCATCTTCAAGTTCAATTTCTTTTGCGACAGAAACACCATCTTTAGTAACAGTTGGTGCGCCAAATTTCTTTTCAAGGATTACATTTCTTCCTTTTGGTCCTAATGTAACTTTAACAGCATTAGCGAGCTTATCAACGCCAGCTTTAAGCTTCGTTCGTGCCTCGCTGTTGTACTCAATTAATTTTGATGACATATTTTTCTCCTATTTTAATTTTCGTTATTAATTTATCCGATGATTGCGAAAAGATCACTCTCTCGCATTATTAAATACTCTTCTCCATCCACAGTTACTTCAGTTCCACTGTATTTACCATATAGAACTTTATCCCCAACCTTGACTTCAATTTTGATACTCTTGCCGTCGTCAGTTGTTCTGCCCGGACCGGCAGCAACTATGGTTCCCTGCATTGGTTTTTCTTTAGCTGTATCCGGAAGGATGATGCCACCCTTAGTCATTTCTTCTGCCTCAGCCGGTTTAACGATAACTCTATCGGCTAATGGCTTAAGATTAATTTTGCTCATAATATTTCTCCTAAATTATTGATTTGAATTATTAGCACTCTTAAATTGTGAGTGCTAAAATAATGTTTAATTAAGATTTTGTCAAGGTATATATTCATTAACTGCATTTATAAAAGTTGAAAGTATTTTACCTCACACTTGAAGTAGTTTTCTGTCATTGTTTTCAGAAATGTGAATTATGGTTTGAAAATCAAAAGGTGTAATGGTAATTTTACAACAAAGACTTCAAATTATTTCATTAAATATTTGGTAATAAACTGTAAAATTGATTTACAGAAACTTCTGAAAATTAAAAATTACTGATCAAAGTCATTTTGTCCTGAAAGCTTTCGGGATCAAAATCCAATAAAGGATGCAGAATGCCAATGCCATCAGCTTGACAAATGCTTAAGGTTAGTTAATTAGTGAATTTTGTTAATTTGAAGCACTACTTTTTCATAAATCTTTAAAAAATTAATAAGAACAATTCATTCTCAATATTAATAAAGGAGTAATAAATGTCAGTAAAAATTGGAATAAACGGATTTGGAAGAATCGGTCGTCTTGTATTTAGAAGAGCTAAAGAACTTGGCGGTTTTGATTTTGTTGGAATCAATGATCTAACCGATGCAAAAACACTTGCACATCTTCTAAAATATGATTCGGTTCATGGAAGATTTAAAGGCGAAATTTCGGTTGATGGAAGTGATATAATTGTTAATGGTGATAGAATCAGAATTAGTGCCGAACGCGACCCTTCTAATTTGAAATGGGGTGAACTCGGTGCTGATGTAGTAATCGAATCAACCGGTGTCTTTCGTTCTCAGGAAGCCTGCATGAAACATATTAATGCAGGTGCTAAAAAAGTAATCTTAACTGTTCCCTCTAAGGGTGAGGTTGATGCTACAATAGTTCTTGGAGTAAATGAAAACTCTTTAACGGGTAATGAAAAAGTAATTTCAAATGCGTCCTGTACTACAAATTGTTTAGCCCCCATGGTTAAAGTGCTTAATGATAAATTTGGAATTGAAAAAGGTTTTATGACTACGGTTCACGCCTACACAAATGATCAGAATGTACTTGATCTTCCTCATGCTGATTTGAGACGAGCACGATCTGCCGCAGTATCAATTATTCCTACAACCACAGGCGCAGCGAAGGCAGTGGGAAAAGTTATTCCTGAACTTAAAGGTAAACTCGACGGCTTTTCGCTTCGCGTGCCAACTCCGGATGGTTCTATAACAGATTTAGTTGCAGTTTTGAAAAAAGAAACTTCTATTGAAGAAATAAATGCAACTATGAAAGCCGCCTCAGAAGGTTCGCTGAAAAACATTATGGAATACACCGAGGATGAGATCGTTTCCGCAGACATTATTGGAAACTCTCACTCTAATATTTTTGATGCGAAGTCAACAATGGTGAATGGCAATCTTGTTAAAGTTGTTGGTTGGTATGATAACGAATACGGTTATTCCTGCCGCGTTGTTGATCTTGTCAAATTATTAGTAAAATAATTTTACAGATTAAAATTGATAGGACTGGGTGTATTACTCAGTCCTTTTTTATAGAATATTTCCAAAATTACAGGTGGATGGATGAATAAACTTTCAATTGATAAAGTTGAATTAAATAATAAAAGAGTTTTAGTTCGTGTGGATTTCAATGTTCCGCAAGATGATAATCTAAATATTACTGATGATAATAGAATTGTTGCTTCATTGCCTACTATTAAAAAAATTATTTCGAGTAATGGTAAAGCGATTTTGATGAGTCATTTTGGACGACCAAAAGGGAAAGTGAACCCAAAATACAGTCTTAAGCCATGTGCTAAACGATTGGGTGAACTGCTTGATAAAGAAGTCAAGTTAGCACCGGACTGTATTGGTGAAGATGTGAAAGCAATGGTTGACGCAATGAAATCAGGCGATGTTTTACTTTTAGAAAATGTTCGCTTTCATGAAGAAGAAGAAAAAAACGATGCAAATTTTTCAAAACAACTTGCCTCTTTGGGTGATGTTTATATCAATGATGCATTCGGAAGCGCACACCGTGCTCATGCTTCGACAGAAGGAATTACAAAATTTATCCCGATTTGTGCTGCCGGATACTTAATGCAAAAGGAACTTGATTATCTCGGCAATGCGCTTTCTCAACCGAAGCGTCCTTACTGTGCGGTGCTTGGCGGCGCAAAAATTTCCGGAAAGATTGATGTAATTATGAATCTCTTCGACAAAGTTGATACACTGATTATAGGTGGTGGTATGGCATTCACTTTTTTCAAAGCACAGGGAAAAAAAATTGGTAAATCGCTGCTCGAAGAAGATAAAGTAGAACTTGCGAAAGAAGTACTGCAAAAAGCCTCAGCTTCAAAAGTTAAATTTTTGCTTCCGGTTGATGTAGTAGTTGCAAGTGAATTTAAAAATGAGTCGCCTGCATTTACCGTTAATGTTGATAATATTCCTTCCGATAAAATGGGATTGGATATTGGTGCGGCTTCAGCTAAATTATTTACCGAAGAATTACTAAAATCAAAAACGATTGTATGGAATGGTCCGATGGGAGTTTTTGAAATGGATAACTTTGCTTCGGGAACTTTTGCCATTGCTCGAACATTAGCGCAGGCAACAAAGAATGGTGCAATTACTGTTATAGGCGGAGGTGATTCAGCAGCAGCAATCAGTAAAGCCGGGTTGGAAGATGAAGTTTCTCATGTTTCAACAGGCGGGGGTGCTTCGCTTGAATTTCTTGAAGGAAAAGTTCTTCCCGGTGTTGCTGCTTTAAGTGACAATTAATTTTTTATAGAATAGGAAAAAATATTGAGTGACTATTATCGTTCCGGAAGGTTTGGCGGTTTCAGTGCCTTTCCTCCTGTGATTAAAAATCTTTTAATTATTAATGGAGTAGTGTTTTTTGTTCAGCTTTTGATGGATAACATTACTTTAAATGGTTTACCTGCATGGTATGTTCTTAATCGGTGGTTTGCTCTAAACCCAATCAGTGGTTTTGACGCTGCGGGGCATCCATACAATTTTCAAATCTGGCAGTTGATAACTTATCAATTTATGCATGGGGGATTTTCGCATATACTTTTTAATATGTTTGGTCTATGGATGTTCGGAATGCAAATAGAAAATATCTGGGGTTCTAAAAAATTTTTAATTTATTATTTAACCGCCGGTGTCGTTGCAGGTTTATTCCAGTTATTTATTACACCACTTCTGCAAGTAGGGGCTGCCCCTACCATTGGCGCTTCGGGAGCTATTTATGGAGTCTTGATAGCATTTGCAATGATGTTTCCCGATCAATTAATATTTTTATATTTTCTAATCCCTGTTAAGGCAAAATACCTTATCGGATTTTTAATAATTCTTGAGTTTATGCTCGTTGATAGTGCAAGCTCAGGGGTAGCACATCTTGCGCATCTTGGAGGTGCTGTCGCCGGGTTTATTTTTATAATGCTTGATAAAAGTATCCACGTTCCTTTAAAGGACATGCTGGGGATTTCTTCAAGAAGCTACAATAATAAAAATATTTTCAGTGGTCTTTCGGATAAATTTCGTAAAAGTAAGCGCAATGTAGAGGATGCAACTTTTTACGATATTCATTCAGATAAGAAATCAGAAGAAATTTCGCAAGCCGAAATTGATGCAATTCTTGATAAGATTAGTCAATCCGGTTATCAAAATTTAACCGAACGTGAAAAGAAAATACTTTTTGAGGCAAGTAAGAAGAATTTGTAATTGAAAAAAATAAATCCTACAAAAGTTATTTGCTTTTTCGTTGCTGCGGGTTTATCCCTAACAATACTTGGCTGTTTCGGATCAGATAAAATTCCTGAAGACGATTTTATAAAAATTTATACAGATATAATTATTGTGCAGGATACTTTGAAGTTGAGCGGTGAAGAATTACTACTGCATAAAAAAACTATTCTAAAAAAATATAATTACACAGAACAGGAATACGAAAACACTGTAAATTATTATAATAAGGATGTGGAACGCTGGGAAATTTTTTTTGAAAAAACTCTAAACTATTTAGAAGAACTCAAGAAGAAGGAAACTCCAAAGCCCTAGTCTTCGCTAAAACTATTCTAATCATCGGATAAGTAACTTCAGCCGGCAGTTTATTTTTCAATTCTTTCAAATCTATTATTCCCTCTTTTATTTTTTCATTTATCATTGTGTAAATCTCAGCAGGGATCAAATTTTTAATCTCAACTTCCGGTTCAAAGCCTAAGATTGTTTCTACCTGCATTGAAATTACTGCCTCAGTTAAGTTCTGCATCGAAGCAATATCTTTCAATGTGTACCCTCCTTTTATCAGATTGTAAGTTTCAGCGATGCTTGACGGAATTTTTTTTGTCGGAGTAATTTTCTGATTGTTGTTTTGAATTCTTTCATTAGCCAAAACAGCTTCGATAACTTCGCTGCCAATTTTTGTGAACATTCGCTCATTCGTACCTTTCAGCGCTAAAAATTGCTCTCTATTCTTAGGTTTATTCTTTACGATATTGCTTAATACTTCGTCAGGGCAAATTAAGTTTGAAGTCTGCATAAATTTTTTTGAAATATCCTGTCGTATTGTTCTTAGGATATTGAACAATTCAAGATTATCTTCATAGCCGGTTTTGGGTTTTACAACTTTATGAAGCCCCAGTTGTTTGATTTTTTCAAATCCATATTCTGTCAAATTTATTAAATCTCTTACTCCTTTGGTAATTACTTTTGATTCAATTAATTCAAAAAGAACAGATAGTATTTCATGCTTTTCGTAATTTCTGCAAACACCAAAAGTAGTTATCGAATTATACTTTTCTTTTTTAACTGATCCTCTTAAAATTGAAATAACATTTCGTTCGGCTAGTTCATCCTTCGATTCAAATAGTGTTCGTAAAATTAATTCAGAAATATATTGAATTGAATTTGACGGCAGCCGGGTTCTTGTCGTACAATTATCACATTGCCCGCAGTGATAATCTGAGTTAGTCTCCCCAAAATAATTCAAAATAAATTTGAATCGGCAGTCAGTAGTGTAAATTAACTGAGACATCTTTTCAACTTTAGTATGCTGATTCAGAAAACTCTCGTTGATCCTTTTAAAATTTAATTTTAAATCTTTGGAAGATATTCTTGGCGAAAGCATTCTCGCACTATCCTTAGAAAGACTTTGATAAAAACTGATAATGCCAAAATTGTCAAGAATGGTTAAGGATTCTGTTAGCTCATTGATGATGATGTTTGTCTCTTTACTAATTTCCGTAACACTTACCCGTACTTCTTTTAGAAATATCTCCTTGCTAAAATTTCTTAGTAGATATAATATTATTTCCTTAAAGAAAATATTCTCGGTCTGTTTTACAAAATTTCGAAGCCGGTTTTTATCCATCAAAAATTGGATCGAATCTTTTCGTTCAAGATCGGAAATTAATTTAAGATAACCCCCGCCTTCAAGTGAATTCAAGGCAGAGTAAACTATTCCTCTGCTGATTTGTTTTTGTGTAGTGATTTTTATAAAATCTAAATCAATTGGAATCTCTTTGGAAGTAATATTTCCAACTGCAACTTTACCAAAATCGCAGATTGAATCATAAATCCCCATTATGGTTTCTTTATCCGGATAGGAATTTCGGATAAAATATTTGTGAATATCCATGTCCGAGTCATCATACAGAAGATATGCATGCGAAGGTTTTCCATCTCTGCCTGCGCGACCAATTTCCTGATAATAATTTTCAATTGAACCCGGCGCATTGTAGTGCAGAACGAGTCTGATATCACCTTTATCTATGCCCATACCGAAAGCATTTGTAGCACAAATAACAGAAGTCTTATTGCTGATAAAATCCTCCTGAACTTTTTTTCTTACTTCAGGAAGCAAACCGGCATGGTAATAAGTGCTTTTAATTTTATTCATCAGCAAAAATTCGCTAATAGCTTCTGCACGTTTTCGCGAAGAAGTGTAAACAATAGCAGGAGTTCCATGTTCGGCGAGAATCTGTAAACAATTCTCTTTTTTCTTTTTTGTCTTAATAATATTGATCGAAATATTATCCCGCTCGAAACCGCAGACAAATATTTTTGGTTCAACTAATCCAAGTTGTTCGACAATATCTTTTGCAACTTCAGGAGTAGCAGTAGCAGTAAATGCCGAAATATTTTTCACACCGAGATAGTCCGTAAACTCCTTTATCTTTGTATAACCCAGTCTGAAGTTGTGCCCCCATTCGCTGATGCAGTGTGCTTCATCAATAAAAATAAAATTAGGATTGAGCGACTTTATTCTTTCTGCAAATTGCCGATTCTCTAATTTCTCCGGGGCGAGATATAATATTTTTATTTTGCCGAAAGAAATATTCCTCAGAGTTTCTTCAGACTCCTTAAACGACATTGCACTATTAATAAAGGCTGCAGGATTGGGATTAATCTTAATCGAATCAACCTGATCTTTCATCAATGCGATCAATGGTGAAACCACAATCGAAAATCGTTCACTGATCAAAGCGGGGAGCTGATAACAAATAGATTTGCCGGCACCTGTGGGAAGTATTGCGAGTACATTTTGTCTATTTAAAATCGTCTCAATAATTTCTTTTTGCCCCGGTCTGAATTTACTATAACCGAATAATTTTTCTAAGTTCTGTTCTAAATCCATTTGTTGAATTGAGATCAAGTTGTAATTCTCTTTTATAAAATTATGATTGAAACAATAAATATATTATCCTAATTTTCACTTGAGTTTAAAATAATAAATACTTCTTCAATCTACTTAAGTACAATTGAAGCTAAAATATTTGCCTGAAGATTAATTTAATAAAGGTTCAAAATGAAAAAATTACTTTTGTTATTTGCATGGCTGCTAATTTTTGTTTTCTCATCATTCTCTCAAGTTAGTATTCAAAACCAAACTCCGGGAAATACTGTTTATTCGCAGGCTCCGGATTATGTTAAGAACACAAAAGCATTTTCAAGAGAGTGGTGGTTTTATCAGCAGCGCGCATATCCATTCGATAAAATTCCCGACGATGCCTACAGCAATTCTCTGCTTCAGCGTGAAGAACTTCGTCAGCAAAATTTAATGGATGGGTTTGATTTTGCCTGGGTAAGTCTTGGACCAACGCCCGGCTACTATTTTAATTATGGAAATATTTCTTCCCGAATTGTTACCGGTGCATATCACCCAACCGATCCAAATATTATTTATGTCGGACCGGCTAACGGTGGTGTTTGGAAAACTACTGATGCAGGTTCAACATGGACTCCGCTGACAGATAAGGAAGCTTCACTTGCAATGGGAGCTATTGTTCTTAATCCGCAAAATCCAAATATAATTCTTGCCGGAACTGGTGAAGCTACATACAGCGGTGCATCTTATTATGGAAGGGGGTTGTTAAGATCAACAGACAGCGGTGCAAGCTGGACACAAATTACTGCCGGATTACCTTCAAGTTCTTATTTCTCAAGAATTGTTTATCGCCCGGGTAGATCAAACGAAATTTTAGCAGCTCTTGGCTACAATGGTCTATATCGAAGTTCAGACAGCGGACTTTCATGGAATTTACTTCTTGCCGGAAGAGTTGATGATGTTCTATTTTCACCTGCCGGTGATACTGCATTTGCGGTTGGCAGCGGAATAGGAATCAGAAGATCAATTGATGGAGGTGTAAGCTTTTCAACTTTCTCAACCGGTTTGGGAACAGGCGAAAGAACTCACTTTGATTTATGTAAATCCAATCCTGCTTTTATGTATACAGCAGTTTATGGCGGGGGTGTTGTCAATATCTATAAATCTTCAAACTTTGGTGTGAACTGGACACAAATCTTATCCAATCTTGACGGCGGCTCTCAAGCATGGTACGATTTGTACTTAAGAGTAAATCCAAAAAATCCTGACAAAGTATATTGCGGTGCTATTGATGTTTTTAGATCAACTAATGGCGGAACTACTTTTGAAAATATTACAAATGGATATGCCGGCGGCAGCGTTCATGTTGATCAGCATTTTCTTTTCTTCCATCCCGGTGATGAAAACACTTTTATTGTTACTAACGATGGCGGAATTTATAGAACCACAGATAATGGAAATACGTTTACAAATCTTAACGCTGGATTAACACTTACTCAATTCTACCGTATTACTGCCTCTCCCTTTGAGACTGGATGGATACTCGGCGGTACTCAGGATAATGGAACTCAGCAGACGCATTCAACAATAAACTGGGCAGCAGCTTTTGGCGGCGACGGCGGAGAAGTTTGTTTTAATCCTTTTAATGAGGACGTTGTTCTCGGCGAATCGCAGTTCAATGGACTTGTAAAAACTTTGAACGGCGGGACTTCGTGGAGCGGAGCTACTAACGGTATCAGTTCTTCTGAAAATGCAGCTTGGGTTGCCCCCATTATTTCTCACCCCACCATTGATGCGACTTTCTTTACAGCAAGACAAAAACTTTATAAAACGACAAACAATGCTTTGATGTGGACTGCCGTTTCGGATAATATCAACGGCACAAGTGCTGTTGAGCAGCTTGCAATCAGCAATACTGATCCTCAAATAATTTTTGCTTCAACATACAATCAATTATATAAATCAACTGACGGCGGGATCACTTTCACAAATAAAACGAATGGACTACCGAATAAGTATATCAGTTCAATTTATGTTCACCCTGATGATGCGCAAACTGTGTATGTAACTCTTTCCGGATTTGGCGGAAGCAAAGTTTATAAATCAACTGACGGCGCTGAACATTGGATAAGTATTTCAGGTAATCTCCCTGATACTCCCGTAAATGATATTTATGTTTATACAGAAGATGCATCCAATCCTAAAACTTATTTTGTTGCGACTGATATCGGTGTTTTTTATACACAAAATGATGGAACCGACTGGACTGAAATTACAAACGGTCTGCCTAATACAGTTATTCTTCATCTTGATTATGCTCCAACAACAAAAATGCTTCGTGCAGGTACGCATGGAAGGGGTGTGTTTGAAGCATTCATTGATTTCACTGTCCCGGTTGAGCTGGCTAATTTCTCAAGCCATATTATTGATAAGACAGTCATGTTAAATTGGCAGACAGCTACTGAAACCAACAACAGTGGATTTCAAATCGAACGAAAGTTAAAAAATGAAGAGTGGGAATCAATTGCTTTTATTGCCGGCAGCGGTACGACTACCGAAGTAAAAAGTTATACATTCACCGATGATCTTTCTAATTTTAATTATCAGGGAAGGATACTTTATCGCTTAAAGCAAATTGACTTCAGCGGAAGTTATGAATATTCTGATATAGTTTTTGCTGATGTTAATTTCTTCCCAACAGAAATTACTATTTCTCAGAATTATCCTAATCCATTCAATCCTTCTACAAAAATTAAATACACACTCAACGGTGATAGCAAAGTTAAATTGACTATCTATAATTCGGTTGGGCAGCAGATTGCAGCACTCGTGGATGAACAACTGAGTGTCGGTAATTACGAAATTGAATGGAATGCAGAAAACTTTGCCTCCGGGATTTATTTCTATTTCTTTGATGTTCGTGATGCCGATAACCAAAAATCAATTAGGGAAATAAAGAAAATAGTTTTAATGAAATAATTTCAGAAAGAAAAATATGCCGGTTATTATAAATTCTCCTTCGGTGATTGAAGCTGCTGGCAACAAGCCCAAAATCATTGAAGAATATTTTGGAAGAGTTAATTCATCTACTGATGAAGTCAGCATTGCAAAAATGAAAAGCCCTCAAGGGTGGGTTGAACCGGGACAGCGTCCGGCGTTTAATGAATATACTTTAGTCCTGAAAGGAACTTTGTGCGTTAAAACTGAAAATGAATTATTTGAAATAAAAGCCGGCAGTGCCATACTAACAAAGAAAGGGGAGTGGATTAAATATAGCACTCCCTATGAAGGCGGGGCAGAATATATCGCAGTGTGCCTTCCTGCTTTCTCTTTAGAAACAGTGAATAGAGACAACTCTGAATAATTTATTATTTCTATTGTGAAATTGTTTTATCACTAATTCTCTGTAATAAGAATTCTATTTTTGATTTCTCTCTAAGCTTAGAAAAATTCGTTTAGAATATTCAGAATTTTCACTTTTCACAATATTTCATTTGGCATATTAGTTGTTAATTTTTCGGCATCTAAATGAATTTGCTTTTAATAAATATTTGATGATAAATAATTAATTAACTAAATGGCAAACGCCATATTTACTTTCTAATAATATGAGGTCATATATGCAACTACGTTCTACTTTCCGCAGGTTCTTTTCTGCTCTCCTTCCTATCATAGTTATTATGATAGTCCTTTTTTCTAATGATACAAATGCAACAAGTCAATGGGCAAGAAAATTTGGTATGTCTTGCAGCAGTTGTCATACAGTTTTCCCAAGATTGAATGCCTTTGGTGAGCAATTCTTGAAAAACGGATACCAAATGATGAATACTTACAATACTAATTTTGAAGACGCTTACCCAATTAATTCAGGCGGTGTTCTTTTAGATGAGGTCTCTAACTTATTTGGTTTCAGATTAAATATGACTCCCTTTTTGCTTGAAACAAATACACTACAAAAAGATTCTGCTTCAGAAAAAACTACGAAGATTACATTAGCTAACCCAATTTGGGCTCAGATGTTTATTGCGGGATCTATCTACAAAGACATTTCATTCTTTTCAGAATTAGAATATTCAAAAAGCAGTTTCAAGTTTAACTGGTTCTACTTTAATTTAACAAATCTTTTTGGAACAAGAGCTGCTAACTTACAAATTGGTAATATTTCACCAATTGAATTTGCTTCTTACCCGAACAGACTTCCTCAATTGCCGGCATTAAAAGGTGAGGCAATGTTAATTAAATCTTCTAACGGAAAAGGTGAAACATCAGTTGATATGTCATCTGCAAGACCTGGCTTTCAATATTTTGGTTGGAATGAATGGGTTACTGTTTATGCAGGTATTTCTCCCGGAACCTCCGCTGGTCAGATAAATCAATTCTTTAACGTATGGGGAGGGTTAGTATTTAATCTTCCTGAAACTGTAAGCAGAGATTTGAGCGGTAGTACATTCACAATTCATTATTATTCAGGTACCGATACTAAAGGAACTGGAACAAGTACACAAATAGAAAATAGTTTTAACAGATTATCTCCACAACTTAATTTAAGATGGAAAGGTCTTGATCTTCAAGCCGCTTATGTTATAGCAAAAGACGATAACTGGTCATTAGTTGCCAACCCTACTGAAGATTTCAAATACAACGGTATCGCTTTAGATTGCGGTTATATGATTAACGAAAAGTGGAATGCTGCTGTTCATTTTGACAGCTATTCTTCTGATAATGAAGTAGCTGGTGTTAAAATTCTTGACTACAAAAGAATCGTTCCTGCTTTAACTTATATCATTAACGAAAATATCAGAACCACTGCTTATTACGAGGCTGATATAAGTGATAAGGATGCAGATCTTAAAGTTTCTAAATTCTATTTAAACATCAGGACAATGTTCTAAAACTGATTATTCAATTACTGCGGGAAGTGATGACAACTTCCCGTTTTAATCTTATAAGGAATACGATGAAAACAATAATAAATATTAGCCTAATTCTTTTTTCACTTTTAATTCTTGCAGGATTTACAAAGAATTCTCTTCAGGACGAACCTGCCGGTAAAAAACTCTTTATGGATGCAAAGTGCACAAGCTGCCACTCTATGGAAGCGTTTGGTTTAATTCCTAAAACTCCTAAAAAGAACATTCCCGATCTTTCGTTTGTAGGTGACAGACACAATGCTGATTTTATAAAACTCTTTATCACTAAGCAGGAAAAAATGCACGATGCAAACCATCCTATTGCTTACAAAGGCTCTGATGAAGAATTAGTCATTTTAGCAGATTGGTTAGCATCATTGAAAGCTGAGGTCAACACTCCTTTGCAAACTGACTCAACAAGTGGTCAATAGTTACTACTTTTTTTCAGCTTGATATGATAAAAGGGAATGGCAACTGTCATTCCCTTTTTTATAATTTTTAATAACTGAAAGTTCTTCCGCAAATTGATCCCGACACAGTAGGTATTGTTTCATTGATTGTGATCGGGCAGTTTCCATTAACCTCCTGATTTACATCTTTGCCAACAGTGCCGGCATAAGAGAGTTGAGCACAAGTATAGCTTCTTGCAATGTAGGTGGATGAAAAAGTTCCATCAATATTTATGGTGCCGTTGAATGTTAAATTGTACTGATCCTTAAATCCTTTGCAGTTCGTCATTTCAAAAACAAGGTGCAGTGTGTTGATACCATTATCTGCTGCTTCGGTTGTTCCTGTTATGTGAATACTCCCTCCCTGCGGACCTGCAACTGTCAAGTCTTTACCACCTGCGGGTTGTCCGGCAATATTCTGATTCCAGATGAAAACAAAAACATCAACAATTCCGTAAGCCAAATTTTCATCCTGGCAGCCTTGATCGCAAGCAGCCTGCGGTGGATTAGTTACATCGTTAGTTTCTGAGCAGCTATATAAAGAAAAACTAAGTATTGATGAAACAAGTAAGAGCGAAAAATATTTTTTCATTTTGAATCTCCCCGATTTTAATGAAGTGGTTTTTATCAAAAGGTGATCTTTTGAAATGATTTTTTATGAGAGGCATTTTTAGTAGTTCTAATTTTGTTCCGTTAATATTATCGTAACAAATTTATTAAAGTTTATAAACGTCTGTGCAAACTTACAGTTTTATCTTCACCGAATCAAAAATAAATTCTTTAGATGATGATTCTTCGGAAAAATATAATTCACTTTGCAGCAAATATTAAATAGTTGGATTAAATTGTAGAGGTGTTACTATTCACATAGTAATAGAATAATTTTGCTTCTTAAAAAGATGAAGGCAATTTTTTTGCTGTTGCCGGATTCATTTTAACCACAGCAGATGAATTAAACCCACATAACCATTTAATCGAAAGGATAATACTACATGAAAATACTTTTTTTAATAAACGATGCACCGTACGGAACAGAAAAATTTTATAACGCTTGCAGACTTGCAATGACAGTACAAAAAGAACATTCAGAAGTTGAAGTGAATGTTTTTTTAATGGCAGATTCTGTTACCGGTGCTCTTGTAAATCAAAACGCCCCGCAAGGTTATTACAACATTGAAAGAATGTTAAAAAGTATAATTAACAAAGGCGGCAAGGTTAAACTTTGCGGGGGGTGTATTGATGCTCGCGGTATCGCCTCACTGCAATTTATTGAAGGCTGCACAAGAAGCAATATGAGTGAGTTAGCTCAATGGTCTTTTGAAGCTGGTAAAGTATTTACATTTTAAAAATCTGATTCAATTTTGTTTCATAGCGTATCACTAGCGATAGCTTCTACACGGATAAATTAGAACACTTTTATCTAAAACAAAAAAGCCTTACTTTTTACACAGTTAAAATTTACTTTTGCCCGCTGAGTGAATTCGTAAAAAAAACAGAGAATAAGGTTTCATATCATTGAAGAGAAATCAGAAACTATTAAATGAATTTAATAATACGATAATGCTTCTTAAAAAAATATTAATAATTACAATTTTTGTTTTATCGAATCATTTTTGCATTGCCCAAACAACATGGCAAAAAATTTCCGACTCACTTACTACAGGATATATATATGATCTCCAGGTTGATTCTGAGGGCAACTTATTTGCTGCGATTGACCATCAACTTTTATTATATCCGGCTAATGGTGAACAACCAAAGCACTTATATGAAACTGATAAATTGTCGATTTATATCCTTCGTATACTTTTCATTACAGATAATGAAATATTAATTGGCACCGATTTTGGAATATTTAGCTCAACCGATAAAGGTTTAACATGGTCAGCTAATTCTTTAGATAGTGTCTGGATTGATTTTTTGTTTATGGATAAGAACGGTATTATTTATGCAGGTAATGATCCTATTTATAAATCCACTGATAAAGGTACAACCTGGACTGAATTAAATCCTTCTCGCCCTGTCTCAAGTTTTTATATTACTTCTTCTGGTAATTTCTTAGCTGGTACAGATTGTGGAATTTATTTATCAAGTGACTTTGGGCAAAATTGGATTTTAACAGGATTTTTTGATTGCGGAGATGTGCTTGCAATGAAGGGAATACAGGATGATGGTATCATTTTCATTGGAGGTGCCGATAGATTTCATGGAATATATTTCAGCACCGATGATGGTTATAAATGGGTTAAGGTGAATAATTCAGATACTCTGGATTGGGTGACTTCAATTATTCCAACAAGCTCAAATGAAATTTATTTTAACTCTAATTTTAATGGAGTATTTAAATATAATATCCAGGATTCATCTATTACAGCTTCGAATGATGGATTACAATATGGAGTGACCGCATTGGCGCTTGATAGTTTAGGTTACCTATACGCAGGCTCTAATGGTATTTTCAAAACTTTTTCTCCGGTTGATACAATTAAATTTCTGAACAATAATGTCTTTAATTTTTCGCTCGAGCAAAACTACCCTCACCCTTTTAACTCCACTACAACAATTGAATATAATCTACCCGCCTCGGGAATTGTTAAGATAGAAGTCTATGATATGCTCGGACAAAAGGTAATTGAATTAGAAAACAGATTTCAGCAGGAGGGAAAATATAAGGTAACATTTCAAGCAAATTCATTATCAAGCGGCGTTTATATTTATCATATGCAGATTGATGAAAAGACATTCTCAAAAAAAATGATGTACTTAAAATAAAATTTATTCACTCCATTAAAACATCAATCGGACAGCATCACCTGTTAAGTGATTCAATATCACCTCAAAATCTTCCAACCACCATTCCAGTAATTGCTTGCTCTTTGAAAAAGCTCTATTCGGTTATCTCTGCTTCAACTAATAGCTTTAGTAATGCGAGTGATTCCTGCCAGCCAAGGTAGCAGGATTCGGGGGGATAATATCAGAGACACCTTCCTGTACAATGCTCAGCTCAGTTCCGCAGGATACTTTTTTTAGCGATACAGTAACCTTCATAGCGCCGGGCATATTCGGATCGTCGAACTCATCTGTGTGGCAGATGCGCTCGTTGGGAATAAGTTCTAAGTATTTACCGCCAAATGAATGACTTTGATTTGTAGCGAAGTTTGTGAACGACATTTTATAGGTCCCCCCCACAACAGCTTCTGAATGATGGACTTTGCCGGTAAACCCATTTGGTGGAAGCCATTTGCACATTGCATCAGGATCGAGAAAAGCACAGTAAACCCGTTCGGGAGGGGCAAGAAGTACGCGATGGAGCTTGATTGTGTTTGTTGCCATGTTATCTTATTCCTTTTTTTATGATGTACTTAGATATTATCTGTGATTAGAAAATGATTTTCACTACACAAAGCAAAATATATCCGCACTAATTGTAACAGCTCGATAAGCCTTTTAAAGCTGCCGCTGTATTCTCTTCAATTAAATATAAACGATTATCTTCAACCCGGTAAAGAAGCGGAGCAACGAGAATCTTCGGATACCTGAGACGGAGTCGCTTGACTTCGCTAAGAACAAATTCTATTTCACTCCCAATTTCAAACATCGGTGCAAAACGATTAAAATGATCTTCCGCCGCTTCCAATTGCCATCCTGCGTTTTCCACAAGTCCTTTGATGAATTGTTTCTTGCGGTCTATAAGATTAACCATCCCGCATTGGTTATGTCCAATTAGTGCAATACTGCGAACCTCCCCCACCGCAACCGCATACGATACCTTGAACTCACTGTATCGAAGATTTGCACCGCCGGACCTGATGATGAAAGCGAAATTGTCCGGAATATGTAAATGTTTTCGATTATCCATACACATTCCAATAAGCAGCTGCGCATTCGAGTATGATTCATACGGGCGATCAAGGTTATGATACTCAAGCAAGAGACCGATAGGAGTTCCCCGATATTGCTCCGGGATATCAGATTCCAATAACACAGCTTGTAATTGATTCATTTTTATCAGAAAAATAAAACACTGATGTTAAATTATTTTTTTTAATTCTGCATTTAGCAGGGAAAGATTTTCATTTCATTTTTTTAAATCGTTACAAAGTTAAAAGAACGACAGTTAAAGTATTTACACAAACAAGCAAAGCGATTCGGATTAACGCTTACTCCTCAACTACAAGAGTGAGTTCATTAGCAGGCGCTGGTTAGGTTTAATGACTTAAAGCCCGCATAAAAATAGTTGGATCATAAATGTATTGAATTTCCTTTAGCAGTATTAAGCTATTGATCTTGTGATTTTCTATTTCACTAATAACTTGATCAAAACTAATATTGATTTTATCAACATCGATTTTTTTAATTGGGAGTTTAAAAATAATATACAGGGATTCATTGTTTAGCTTTATAAGTCCAGTAGTGTAATTATAAATATTCTGAATTTTCGATCCAAAATATTTTGGACTCCTTACATATTCTTTGTAGCATAGAGTATCTGCAGTTATTTTGCTACAATAGATTCTATCAGGAAATATATCTTCTTCATTAACTTTAAATAATACTTTTGATAAATCGATTTCAATTTCGGAATTTGATGAATTTATCAGTGCTTCAAAGGTCAGACTATCATTTTCGGGCGAAATTAAATTGTAAGTGATCGAAAAAATATTTGGGATCATAACAGGTACATATGAGAAACCTAAAGCCAAACTATGCCCCAAATATGGTCTTGGTGTCAAATAAATTGAAAATTCTTTTTCAATGTAGTTGTTCCAATATATAGTAAAAGGCATTGCTGAATAATTGTAATATTCAGGTCCTTCTTTCCAGCCGGATCTATCAGTATAAATATCGTTTTTAAAATAGGATACACTGTCTAATGAGGCGCATCCAAAAAAAGTATTAAATAATAAAAAGTTGATAGTGATTACTAGTTTATTTCTCATTATGGTACTAAACCTAACGACGTGTTATGTTAAAACGCAACACTGTCGTATAAATTATTTATAGATTTCAGTTTTTTTACTTTAGTAAAAATATTCATTTACTTCCTTTAACCACATTTTAATGCTGCATACAAAAAAGCATCCCCCAATTATTTGATCTAAGTTATTAACTGCTTTTGTTATTATCAACTATATTTTTAATTATTTTAGTTTTAGTTACTCCAACTTTATTACTCTCACTCTCCGAAAATTCACCAGCAAAAATTTTAGAACACCCCTTGAGTTTAAAACAAAAAAGACTTACTTTTTACACAGTTGTAATTTACTTTTACCTATTAAAAAGATATGAGAAACTTTCCCCGGGCTGTCACCAACCACTTGGTGACAGCGGGTAGATAGTATAAAGCTATGAATGATAAAAATCCATTTGTTGTTCTCTCGTCAGTCACAGCTTGTCCCGATCACGAGAAACCATTTTGCCTGGCAGTCACGAACCATTTCGTGACTGAATAGTATGGGAAGAAGAGGACGATTAAACTTAATTGATGAGCGATTTTTCTTTGTAACAACGACAATAGTTGGTTTTACAAAAGTCTTCACCGGGGATATTTACTGCGATATTTTAATAAGAAATATTTTGCATTACCAAAAGAAATATCAATTCACCGTAATTGCATACGTGATAATGCCCTCACATTTTCATTGGATACTTGAAGTAAATCCAAAACTCGGAACTATATCTGATATTATGAGAGATATAAAAAAATATTCTGCCTGGGATATTATGGAAGAAATCCAAAAGAAAGATAAAACTCTTGCTAATATTTTTTTCGAAGCAGGCAAAGGGATAAAAAATCACAAAAGAAAATTCTGGATGAAAAGATTTGACGATGAAGTAATTAGAAATGAGAAAATGTTCTGGACTAAACTGCATTACATTCATAATAATCCCCTTGAAGCCGGATTAGTCAATAGACCTGAACATTATAAATACTCAAGTGCAAAAGATTATATTTCCGGTGTTAATTCAGATTTACCTGTTGATACTTCTTTGGCGGGTATTGAAATTAAATAAAACCCTGTCACGAAGTGGTTCGTGACAGCCAAGGAAACATTAAATTATCTTTTTTCTTTTGTATTCACTATCTATTGGTCGTCAATAGCAGCTTGTTATAAGCGTTTTTAAATTTATTTTATTTTTACCATCTCCTAACGTTTTAGCTATGAGTAGTTCATTTATTCAACCCTATTGCCATTTTATAGGCCATTGCAGCATCGGGTAGCGGCGTTAACGCATCTAATAAAATATTGTAAGTCCCTTTTGCAGACAGTTCGTCAGCAACTTTTTTAATTAAAGCTAATGTAGCTTTCATCAAACTTGAACCAAGACTTAAACGAGCAACACCTAAATCCTGCAGTTCACTTACAGATGGTGGTAATCCTATCCCAACCTTAGGGTTTGCAAGAATATTAATTGGGGCATTAATTTCCTTAACCAATGTTGAAATCGTTTCTTTTTCCCATACAGGTTGTACAAATATGCAGTCGGCACCAGCTTCCCGGTATTTATTGCCACGCTTAATTGATTCAGATAATTTTTCTCGTGGCGAACCTGACGAAGTATAAAATGAATCCGTTCTTGCATTTATTACTAAATGAAAGCCCAGTGTATCTGATAATGCACGAATGGCTGATATTCTTTCACAAAATTCCATCTCGTCAATTAATATTGGATTTAAATCAATACTGTCTTCAATGTTTATTCCAACAATTCCTGTTGCAATTATCTTTTTAACAGAATGAATTATTTCATTTAAATTATTTCCATATCCTGCTTCTATATCAACAGTTACGGAACTTGTACTGCATTTACGATTCCCGTAATAGTTTCAATCATTTCTGACAATTGTATTACCTGGCAGTCAGGATACCCTAAAGAGGCAGCTATTCCCATACTTGTTGTTGCGATTGCTTTATAGCCACTTGCTTCTATTAATTTAGAACTTCCGATGTCCCACGAGTTTAACAGAACCAAAATTTCTTTGTCCTGATGAAATTTCAAGAACAGTTCGGCTTTTTCTTTTTGAATACTTGCAACCATAATATGGTCCTTTTTTAATTTAATTTTAATACATATGACTTCTCATTGAATAGCCATAAATAAATCTATTGTATTTTGATTATACTTAATATGATACGAAGCTTATAACGACGTTGCGCCTAACCCGCCGCCCATAACAGGGAAGCCAAGTAAAACACAACTGATAAATATTAAACAAACTGCACTTAACTTGCATCAGCAAGTGCAGTTTGTAAGTTAATTAATTATCCCGAAGGGATCCCTACGGGAGAACGAACACTTAGAACAAAATGCTTAACAAAAACCAAACGCCAAAAATTATAAAATCGCCGAACTAAAATGGCGGTCGGGTTGAGGCGCTGGTTAGCTACCTTTAATATTACTCTAATCTTCTTTCTTTAAAATAATATCTTATGCCTAAATTAAGATTTAAGCCTCCATAATTCTCAGTGTAATTTAAAACATCACTTCGCATAAAATTATATTGCGGTTCAAAAAATATTGAAATAGGACTTTGATCAAAATTCTTTTCAAGCACAGCACCAAAAAAGAATCCAAATACTCCAGAACCATCTACAGATAATCTAACTGAGCCGCTATTGTTTTTTTGTTCTTCAGAAACAATTGAATAAGTAATTCCCGCATTTACTCCTAAGGTTAAATCTTGACTTAAAAAGAAATTATATAAAAATCCACCGTTTACTAACCATTGTGTAAAACTCGCAGAACCTTCTCTTGATTCTGAAACTAAAACAGGTGTTCCATTGACAATACTATAAGTTTGAATTACAGGAGTTCCACTTTTAGAAAATAAAGTTGCTTTACCATAAATATATGATCTTGTAGATAATGGCAATCCAACTCCTAAGCCATATACAAATCCGAATTGTGAATCATAAGTTTTATCGAAATCTTCAATTGAAGTAAGAAATATTCCAGAATGAACAGATAAGTAAGCAGATTTTAAATTTTCACTTTGAGCATAAATTGAAAATGAACTTAAAAGTATAACAACTATTATGATTTTCTTTTGCATATTTTTTTCCATTAAATATTTTTGGTAGCTAACGACGTTGCGCCTAACCCGCCGCCCAGAACAAGTGCGACAAACTAAAACGCATTGCCAAATATTTAGCCGTAGGTGCTTATCTTGCGTCAGCAAAGCACCGAAGGCAAGTTAATTAATTATCCCGAAGGGATCCCTACGGGAGAACGAACACTTAGAACAAAATGCCGAACAAAATATAAACGCCAAAAATTATAAATCCGCCAAACTAAAATGGCGGTCGGCGTTGAGGCGCTTGTTATGTGTTGCTCTGCCACCGAGAACTTTTTGTTTTTCTACCAATATCATCTGTTATTTCTAATTTGGGTTTTATTTCAGTTATGTTAAGTACTTTTGCATTTCTTTTTAATAATTTCCCAAATTGTGCATTAAATGAGTAATATGCTGGTGTACCAACATTACTATAAAACCCTCCAGAATATACACGTAAAATTTCAGCTGTAGTAAATATTTCATTCTTAAAACCCGTAATAATAACTTTAATCCTATCAACACTTACTTCAATATTATCTTTCATTCTACTCCCTATATAATTATCATTAAATATTTATTAACTAGATATTAGATGTACGCTATTATTTATTTAATAATATTTTGAATTTTTGTTCAGCGAGTTTCATTGAATTTTCCAGAATTTCTAAGTTGCTTAAAAGTAGTATATTTTTCGAAGTGAATCTATTATCAACTAGATACCAAGTAAGTTTATCACTATCAATTGAATATCCTAATTCGAATCCATCTTCAGTAATAAATTTGTTTTCTAGATAATATAGATGTAGAGCTAAATCTTGAGCTGAATCTTTCTTTAATTTTTCCATAGCTTCTGATAATGCTAAAAAGTCATCATAAGTAAGTGCGACATCATTACCCCATCTACTATGAATGGAAATATAATAAAAATAATGTGGTTCATTGTTGATTATCAATTTTCGTACTGTAGAGTTAGCGCTACCACCTCCTATAAACTCAAGTCTTGAAAGTTTATAGTCAATAAATTTTATGATAGTACCTGTTTTTGAGGCCAATTGATTAAACTTCGATTCCTCTTTTGTGATTTCTTGGGCAAAAATTGATGTCCCCAAAATGAAAAGAATTGACAAAATCCAAAATTTATTCTTCATATTGATCACTTAGTTTTTTTGTTTTTTATAAATTTCATTTATAGAATTGAAAATAAAAATGAAAACACATAACTATTAATCATACTGCCAAAATTCCATATAACATTCCGGCAGCAAGAATGTTGTATTCCTATTGAAACTTGATTTAAATAATATTTTCAAAACTTTCCACCGCATATCATACCAATGGTTATAGGATGTGGCACAGCCATCACCTTGTGGTTATCCAACGGGCTTTTAATTTCTCCACTACTTCTTATAAAATTTATTTTCTGTTTTATTATCCTTATCCTGTCACATAGCATCGTATTCACAAAAACATCCTCAATTGTTTGATTAAACTTATTAACTGCTTTCGCCAATGTCAAATAATTCTTAAAACTTTTTTAATTATTTTTTTATGCAGCGCCTCATATTTCGTAAGTAACAAAATTTATTTAAATATTTAATTAACTGCATCAGTATCTCTAAGATAACTAAAACCGTTAAAACGGTCGACAGTTAAATTTTTTAAGTTCTCAACGGGATTTGGCTTGCCATCCCCTTGGGAAATCCCGTTGAGAATGTAAATCAAATAATGATTAACCGTTTCTCCATAGGAGTCCTTCGGACAACGGTTTATAATAATAAATCAGGCAGCTTAAATGTTTTTTAATTATTTTATTTACTCTGCATTTCACTTATTTCCTTTCCACCATTCCCCAAAAATTTCCCTCAAAAACTCAACTTCACCAAATTTTCTGTAATAAATTTTTACAAATAATACTTTTTACCGACAGGAGTAGGTAGTTAGTTGCTATAATGCTCGTATAATTTGTAAAATTCATCGCCATGGATTGCAAATTCACCTCCATGGATTGCAAAAACACCCTCAAAGATTGCAAATTCAGCGGGCTTTTTTTCAGGATCATCTATTAAGATGGCATAAAACGCAAGTAATTTGTAAAATTAATCGTCATGGATTGCAAATTAATCGTCATGGATTGCAAATTCACCTCCATGGATTACAAATTCATGTATAAATTTTGCAAATATATTTTGTCATTCTTTAAAAAGAATAAAATTTTGCACTTTTTACTATCATTTATTGAAATTTTGGCTTTGACTAAGAATTGGGTTCTACTAAAAATTGGTTTGGCACAGCTTTTGGTAGTTATATATTGAACGTCAAAACTTGATTCTTAAAAATAAAAACAGGATAAAGTTTTTGGTGTTCGAATAATTAACTCAATCATTAATAAATTCTTGGAGCCAAACATGGCTAAAAATAATTTCCTGCCGGACACATTAGCCGGCCTCGATAGCTGGGCAGAAAACTTCCTGGCAAAACTTCCTACATACGCAGCAGCGTTCGGGTTATCACCTGCACAGGTAACTGCGTTAACTAATTTAGTCACAGCTCAGCGCACGGCGTATATCGCATTGCTAACAGCCACAGCCAATTACCACGCAAAGGTAGATGAAGCCAAAGTGAAACGGGTTGATTCTATCAGTTCTTCCAATGGTATAAGGGCAATGGTTAAAATAATGAAAGCAAGCCCGGGCTACACAACATTCGGCGGCGAAGATCTCGGCATCGAGGCGGATACCCCACCCCCATTACCTGATAATCTTCAGGCGACCATAAAAGCGAAAGTCCTTCCGGATAATACTGTAAGGATCACCTGCGTAATGGATATCGCAGACACTTATAATGTTTACTGCAAGCGCGGCGCTGAAACTGAATTCACATTTATCGGGTACTCGACTGCCCCTAAATTCATAGACGCACGTCCTAAGCTTAACGGCGCCCCTGAAAAAAGGGAATATAAAACAGTCCTGGTAATAAAAAATACCGAAGTCGGCAATGCATCAGACCCCACTACCGTTATAATCGGTTAATGAATGCATTGAGAACAAATCACCCCACCCCCCAAAAAGGAAAAACTATAGTAACTTAAAATGATATGTATCGCAAAATAAAGGCGATCGGCAGAAAAGCTGATCGCCTTTTTTTATTAGTTCTCTTTGTGCTGCTTTGAGTCTTTGTGTCTTGGTGGCGGAAAAGTAAATTGCCACAAAGTCACCAAGACACGAAGATTCACGAAGAATTACTTCACAAAAAAAAGACCGCCACAAGGGACGGTCTTGTTATGATTATAAATTCTCTAAAAAATTATTTAATCAGCATTAGCTTCTTTGTTTGCTTGTAAGATTTATTGCCATCAATAGAAGATGCCTCAATGCGGTAGAAGTAAATTCCGCTTGATAAAACCTCTGCTGAAAATTCTATCTCATATTTACCAGCCTTTTGCACACCATTTGAAAGTGATGCAACTTCATTACCGATGATATCAAAAACGGTAAGCTGTACAAAACTTTCTGAAGGCAGATAATAACTGATAACTGTAGAAGGATTAAATGGATTAGGATATGCATTGAATAAAACATAGTCATCGGGAACGGGAAGTGTTTCATTAACATCTGTAAATGGGACGTAAGAATAAATCACTTTGAAGAAATTTAACCAATCAACACCTGTCCAAATTTGTGAAATAACTTCAGCCAGGAGATTGTTGATATCATAGGAATAGGTATCAAAACCATCATTTTCCCAACCGGTTCCTGCATCCCAACTTTCACTAAGTCCGGTCAATAACTGATTGTTTGAGTTGTAAGTAAAAGTGCCCCGGCTCAGGTTTACCCAGTCAGAACCAACCATATCCCAGTTCTGAGAAATTTCTTCAGTGTTATTATTATTTGAATCAAAAGTGGATACTGTGCGGTAAGAATTTTCCCACCCTGTAGCAGGTATCCAAATTTGATTTAAATATTCAGTCTGATTGCCATTAGAATCATAAGTATAAAGATTCTGGGAGGAATTGTCCCATACAGCGCCCGACCACAAATATGATACCTGAGAGATTATATCGTCATTGGAATTATACGCAGTATTAGTTTTCGATTGATTAACCCATGCGCCTCCGGACCAATTCTGGTATAGACTTTCGGTTACAAGATCGCTCGCATTGTATGTGTTTGTGGTTTGATAATTGTTTTCCCATGCACCACCCATCCAAAGTTGATATATATAAGTATGAACTAAATTATTCGAGATATAAGTGTACTGCTCTCTGCTCAGGTTTTCCCATGCACCGCCCACCCAATCCTGATTAATTGTCTCGGTATTTTGATCGGAGCCGTTATAAGAATAAAGTGATTGAGAATTATTCTCCCAGTCAGCGCCTGTCCAGGATTGACCAACGCTTAAAGTAAGCAACCCGCCCCCTGAGTATGAGAATACCGTTCTCGAATAATTTTCCCACGCTGTACCGGACCAGCTTTCTATAAGAAATTCAGAAAAATCAAATGAAGCAGTGTAAGTAAAAGTATATCTGAAATAATTTTCCCACGCACCGGTCCATAATTGATAAGTAAAACTGCTGAAGATGTAACCATCCAGAGTTTTACCAACAGTATGATTGGCTAAAACCCCTTGCTCATTTTTCTCCAATAAAATATCCATAAACTTTTCAGGAGTTAAGCCCTTGAGCTGATCAGGTGAGAGTGTTATTGGAGATTGTATATTATTTATTTGAGCGTTGACAGGTGGGAATAGAAAAGTAACCATTAGAAACAAGAACAAAACGTGTAATAAAGTTTTCATTTGGTGCTCCTTAAAATTGTTGTTGATTAAAGTTAACAATTCTACTAATAAAAGTCCAATTTTCAGAGGATATATTTTCCTTTGAGCGTTTTCAAAATGACACCAATTCTTATTTTGCGTAAGGTGAACTCAAAAAAAATCCCGCCGGAGCGGGATTAGAATTATTCAGTGCAAAAGGAAAAATAATATTTCTATTTAATCATCAACATTTTTTTAGTTTCAGTATAACTGCCAGCTGTAAGCGTATAGTAGTAAACACCGCTGTTCAAGGCTGTACCATCAAATTCAATTTGATGTGTGCCTGCACTTTTTCTTTCATTGATGATCTGCGCAACCTCTCGTCCAAGTACATCATAAATTTTCAAGCTGACAAATTCATCATTAGGAATAGAGAAACTTATTAATGTAGCAGGGTTAAAAGGGTTGGGGTAATTCTGAGAAAGAGAATAATCCTTTGTAACCATTACTTCAACTTCAACCGTGTTTGAATATTCAAAGCTTCCGTCAAAGTCAATTTGTTTTAGTCTGTATTGATATTTTCCAGAAGCGGTTGGCTCATCACTAAATGAATAATGATGCAGTTCTGTTGAAGTACCAAAGCCGGCAATGAATCCGACTTTCTCCCAATTTTCAGAAGTTGAAGAAGTCCGCTGGATTTCAAACCCCTGGTTATTTGTTTCGGTAGCTGTTACCCAACCAAGATTAATTGAATTCCCAATTACATCAGCATTAAATGATACAAGTTCTACAGGAATAACAGGGAAAGTATATTCATAGACGCCTGCTCCTGAACCGATTGGAGAGGAACATCCGGCAAACAATGTGTGGCTGCCGGTTGAATTAAATACAAGTGCTCTAATTGAATAAACATCAAGCATTGTTCCGCCATTGAAAGACGTCCAATTTGCTCCGCCATCGGTAGTCCCCCAAACGCCAATGTTTACAAAAGTACTTCTGTCTAATCCAACAAAATATTCTGTAGTTGAGCCCGGTCTGAAAGTGGCAGAACGAATAAGTG
The DNA here is from genome assembly GCA_016709155.1 of Ignavibacteriales bacterium. Taxonomy (NCBI): domain Bacteria; kingdom Pseudomonadati; phylum Ignavibacteriota; class Ignavibacteria; order Ignavibacteriales; species Ignavibacteriales bacterium. The sequence continues at coordinate 819,885 of JADJEI010000013.1, forward strand.
TACCTACATCTTGCGGTGCACCATTAAATTTACGAGTCCAGTTTGCGCCTGCATCAGTGCTGATGTAAACTCCGCCGTTTGCAGTATTCATAAATAATCCTGCAAGTAAATAATTGGAATTAGCATCGCTAACATTGATAACTCGTACAGGATTTCTATCTCCCGGGGTTTGGGGGATTCCATTGCTGGTATTAAACCAGTTACCGCCACCATTGGATGTTTTATATACTATTGAAGGTCCAATACCAGTGTCAGCAGTTACAACGAAGAAAGAGGTACCTGCGTACACAACGTTATTATCAACCGGATCAAATGCTAAAGATAAAAAATTTCTTTGAGCTGCCATACCATTTACTGAAGGGAACCAATTTGCCCCTCCGTCTGTGGTTTTAAAGAGTCCATTTATTGAATTTAATACCCCATCGAACACTGCTGCATAAACTGTATTTGGATTAGTCGGATCAATTGCAAGAGCTTGGATTGAAATATTGGATTCGTTTATTCCAGTATTCACCTTCGTCCAGTTTCCGCCGCCATCAGTAGTTTTATAAACACCGCTGTTTGCGTTGCCGCCGGCAGTACCGACATAAAGAACATTTGGATTGTTCTTTGAAATATCAATTGCCTGGACCTGTACAAAAGTCAAACCGGTGTTCGCAGTATTCCATGTAGTTCCGCCGTCTGTGGTTTTATAAACACCAAAATCAAGACCGACAGAATACATGATATCCTGGTTAGAAGGATCAATCACCATTCCATAAACACGCCCAATACTCGTTGTGGTTGTAGTCCAAATTTCCGGACCATTCTGAGCTATGATGGTTGTTGTAAAAAGAAAGGTGAGTGAAAGAAAGTAAAAAAGTTTTTTCATAGGACACTCTCCGAATAATGAAATGAATAATTAAATAATTAATTGAACAGTTCGATCTGAAATTAGAATTAAATTAAATCATAGTCAACATGTATTTTAAACAAATCTATTCGCACAATTGAGGAGAGATTTTAGTGTTGAAAAAAAGACCGCCACACGTGACGGTCTTAATTTTACGAATAACATTGCAGCAGAACTATTTCATCAGCATCATCTTCTTAGTTTCAACAAAACTACCCGCCCCGCTTACCGGGTAAACTCGTAGTTGATAGTAGTACACTCCGCTGGACAGGCTGATAGCCTGTCCTACATTAAACTCCACTTCGTAAGTGCCGGGCTGTTGTGTTTCGTTTACGAGTGTTGCAACTTCGTTGCCAAGTATGTCATACACAAGAAGCCTCACCCCCAACCCCTCTCCAAAGGAGAGGGGAGTTGAAGGAATTGTATATTTTATTTTTGTTGTGGGATTAAATGGATTAGGATAATTCTGCTCAAGTGAAAATTCTGTTGGTGAATTTATTTCAATTTCAACTGTGTTTGAATATTCAAAGCTTCCATCAAAATCTATTTGCTTTAATCTGTATTGATATTTACCACTTGAAAGATTTTCATCAGTGAAAGAATAACTCTTAGGTTCGGTAGTAGTCCCAAACCCTGGAACGAAACCTATTGCCTCAAAAGTCCCTTCTCCTTTGGAGAAGGGGTTGGGGATGAGGCTTCTTTCTAATTCAAATCCGCTGTTGTTCGTTTCAGTTGCTGTTTGCCAATTAAGTGAAACTGAATTTTGCGTTACTGTTGCAGTGAAACTTTGTAACTCAACTGGAACAATTGGATTTCCCAATTCACCAAATTTATTTATATCCTGTGCATAGATATCATGATTGGATGAGCGCATATCACCCCATGCAAGATTACAATTAAAATTGTTATCAATTGAAGAAGCTAACTGCAATTTGTCTTGTGTGGAATTTGAAAGTGTAACAAAATCACCGCTCCAGATAAAATCACCGTTTGCATCACACGCAAATCCTTCAACAGTTTGATTTAATCCGCTTCCGTTTCCAACTAAGTAAAAAAGATTTGCAGCACCATTTCCCATTAGTTCATTAAGATAGCTGATGGAAGCCGTGAATGGCGCACTTAAATCTTTAAATATTTTAGCATTGTCTCCCCACAATCTTTCGCCTGTTGGAGAAAGTAACTGTCCTGAAATTCCATTCTGATTTTGGTTTGCATCCGTTTCCATCCAGAAAGTAAAAGTTTGTTGAGTAACCGGATCGAAAGCCGCAACAGGATTGAATTTATGTCTATTAGCTTTTAAAGATAGCTCGGCTCCATTTTCAGGGAAGTAGATTGTTCCGTTGGATGAAATACGTTGAGCAAATCCGCTTTGAAGATTATTAAAGTCTCTATCATCATGCCAAGCCGCTATAGCGCCATTTAAATTATCAGAATAAACTTCCGGAACACTGAATGAAGAAATAGTTCCAAGATTTTGCAGCATTACCCCTCCCGTTCCCCATTCAAACAAACCGTCAGCATCAAGTTTGGTTGCCCGAAGTTTTACTGTCTGTGCAGGAAAAGTTCCTGTAACTGTGGTGTGAACCACAATCACTGCATCATTATCCGAAGCAACTACATCAGGATAGCTATAACCTTCACTCACCGATTGAATAAGGATGGGGTCGGTTCCCCAAAGTTTGGTTCCGTCCGGCGAGAGTTTTTGATTTGCTATTTGTGATTGATCTGCATCCACTACCCATGAAAAAACAAAATTACCATCTGTTGTTTCAGTAATCTTCGGCGCCGCTTGAAAATCAGTTGATGTTGATAAACTTATTCCATCACTACCCCATAGGAAATTGCCTTCGGGACTAATTAGGTAAGCAAACACGTTTAAGTTACCTGAATTTCTCGAATCACAAAAAGCGAGCACGGCATTGTCATTATGATCTACAATAAGATCGTAATCAACAATAAAAGTAAAATTAGGATTGTCGCTTATCAGCAAGCCATTGTCTGCCCATAACTCGAAACCGGCAGGATCAAGTCTTTGAAGATAAACATGATAATCGCCTGAGCGCGTATCAAACCACGAAATGTAACAGCCTCCATCGGATGTAGAAACTATTTTTGCCAAAGCCTGATCACCGGCTGCATCACAAACTGCAAGATTTACTGAAGGATCGCTTGACCATTGCGGAAAGATTGTACTTGAAGTGGAGAAAAAGAGGATAAATAAACAGATTATTGCTGAGTAAAGATTTTTCATACTGCGTCTCTTTAGTTATTGTGGAAATAATACTTGCACCTAATAAAAAATATTCATTTAATAGTTTAAATCAAATTCAATTATTTCATATAATTAAAATCGAAAATTGTAAATTAACAGACACAAATTTTAAATATTAGTATCTAAAATTGTTTAGAAAATAAAGGAGTAATTTATCCAATGAGTTCGTACTTAGAAACTGCAAAAAATGTTTACAAAGAAGCTGCTGAAAATCCGCAAAAAGGCTTATGCTGTACCACCACCCCAATTTGGCAATTTCCCGATCTGAATATTCCCAAAGAAATGCTTGAAATGAATTACGGCTGCGGCAGCACCGTAAACCCGCGTGATTTAGTCAATAACCCGAAAATACTTTATGTTGGAGTGGGCGGGGGAATGGAACTGCTTCAGTTTTCATACTTCAGTCGTGAAGAAAAAAATGTAATTGGAATTGATCCCGTCGAAGAAATGATTTCTAAATGCGATCAAAACCTTTACTTAGCCGAAGAACAAAACAGTTGGTTCAATAGAAATTTTGTTGATCTTCGGAATGGTGATGCTTTGGATCTCCCAATCGAAAATGAAACGATTGATATTGCTGCACAAAATTGTTTGTTCAATATTTTTCATAAAGAAGAATTAAAAACAGCTCTCGGGGAGATGTTCCGTGTGCTGAAACCAAATGGACGATTGGTTTTAAGTGATCCTGTATGTGAGGATTTTATTCCCGATGATTTGCGAAATGATGAAACACTTCGAGCATTGTGTTTGAGCGGTGCAATTCCTCTCAAAGATTATTTGAAAATGATTTCGGAAATTGGTTTTGGAACTATTGAAGTGCGGGCAAAACGAGCTTATCGCATGATTGATAAACTTCACTACAATACTGATCATAATATTTTTGTGGAGAGTGTAGAAATTTGTGCAATAAAAGATCCAATGCCGGAAGATGGCGCTTGTGTTTTTACCGGCAAGACTGCAATTTATTTTGGCGAAGATGAATTATACGATGATAATAAGGGGCACGTGCTTCTATATAACCAGCCTCTTGCTGTTTGTGATAAAACTGCTGCTGCATTAAAATCATTAAATCGGAAAGATATTTTCATTTCAGAATCAACTTACTTTTATGACGGAGGGGTTGCTGCTAACAGCCGTATCTTTTCTTCTTTTACATAAAATAATTGAATCATTCAAGTTCAATATGGTGTGAATCTATTTTATAAAAATTAAGTTAAAAAAATTGATTATAAACTCCTTCAGGTTTATTTTCCAAATCAAAATTATCTAATAATTTATTATTAAACTTTTTGGAGATTCTGCCATGTCCGATAAAAAACTTTCCGGTGATGTTTATTATCCAACTGATGAAATTGTAAAGTTCGCTCATGCTAAATGTGAAAAGCTTTATGAAAGTGCATCAAAAGATTTTGTAAGCTTTTGGGAAACCGAAGCTAAAAATCTTTACTGGCATAAGAAATGGAATAAAGTATTAGATGATTCGAATAAACCTTTCTTTAAATGGTTTACAGGCGCAAAGACGAATATTGCGTACAACTGCCTTGATGTTCATATTAAAACTCCACGAAGAAATAAACTTGCATTAATATGGGAGGGGGAGAATGGCGATGTAAAAACTTATTCCTACTTTGCTCTGCATCGTGAAACCTGCAAGTTTGCTAATGTATTGAAAAGTCTTGGCGTGCATAAAGGAGACCGTGTAACACTTTATATGGGAAGAATTCCTGAATTAATGATTGGAATGTTAGCCTGCGCAAGAATTGGAGCGATACACTCTGTTGTTTATGGCGGGTTTTCTGTTGAAGCATTACACGAGAGATTAGAGGATAGTCAGTCAAAAGTTTTAATTGTATCTGATGGAGCATTTCAACGCGGTAAAATTGTCGAGCTGAAAAAAATTGCCGACGAAGCTTTGCAGCGAGCCGCAACTGTTGAAAGCGTTTTGGTTGTTAAACGCACCGGTCATCAAATAAATATGGAAGCCGGCAGGGATATGTGGTATCACGAATTAATGAATTTACCTATCGCCAATAACTCCGAAAGCCTTGAAATTGTTGATGCTGAAGACCCATTATTTCTGCTTTATACTTCAGGAACAACCGGCAAGCCTAAAGCGATACTGCACACACATGGCGGTTATATGGTAGGTATTTATTCAACATTAAAATATGTTTTTGATATTCACGATGAAGATCGGTTTTGGTGTGCCGCTGATCCTGGTTGGATTACCGGGCACAGTTACATAGTTTATGGTCCGTTGTTAAATGGAGCTACATCCTTTATGTACGAGGGTGCCCCGACTTTTCCTTACCCCCACCGATGGTGGCAGATGATTGAAAAATATGGAATAAATATTCTTTATACAGCTCCGACTGCTATACGAGGACTTATGCGATTTGGAGATGCCTGGCCAAACCGTTACAATCTTTCTTCACTCCGATTGCTTGGAACTGTCGGCGAACCAATAAATCCTGAAGCCTGGAAATGGTACAACAGGGTGATCGGAAAAGAAAAATGCCCAATTATGGATACCTGGTGGCAAACTGAAACTGGTATGTTTATGATTACACCGATGCCTTGCACCCCCCTAAAACCCGGATCGGGGACAAAACCATTCCCCGGACTTGTTATGGACATCGTTGATGAAGGGGGTAAATCTGTAAAACCAAATGAGGAAGGTTATCTTGTTATTAAAACACCCTGGCCTGCAATGCTCAGAACAGTTTGGAATGATCCTGATAGATATGTTAATCAATACTGGTCACGTTTCCCGGGAATGTATATGACCGGTGATTCTGCAAGACGCGATGAAGACGGCTACTTCTGGATTATAGGAAGGGTGGATGATGTAATAAAAGTTTCCGGTTACCGATTGGGAACAGCAGAAATTGAAAGCGCTCTCGTTAGTCATCCTGCTGTGGCTGAAGCTGCTGCTATTGGCTTACCGCATGAAGTTAAAGGAAACGCAATTCATTGTTTTGTTATTCTTCGCAATGGTTTTGAAAAGTCGGATAAACTTTGTGAAGAATTAAGGCAGCATGTCGGTCACGAAGTTGGTCCGATTGCCAAACCCGAGTTGGTTGAAATAGTTGATTCATTACCAAAAACCCGAAGCGGTAAAATCATGCGAAGAGTTCTGAAAGCCAAAGCACTTGGATTAGACCCGGGAAATTTAAGCACGCTTGAGGATTGAGATATAACTTTGATTAATAAATTAGTGCAATTCGTGAAATTCGTGGCAGTGCCCTGAAACTTTTCGAGACTGCAAATGTATATGATTAAATTTAAAATGGAGTAACTCTTGAATTCTAAAAATATAAACCTCTTCCTTAGTATTTTATTCTTATTTACTTTGGGATTTTTTCAAAGCATTACCGCCCAGCAAAGTGAAACCGATCTTTACAAATGGCTAAAGACAATCCCGGAATTTGAAGTTAAGCAAATAACGGGCGATGATATGTTCAGCGAAGTCTATGAAATAATGGTAACAATGCCTGTTGATCATAATAATCCTGAAGGACAAAAATTCAAACAGCAAGTTTTCCTTTCTCACGTTGATGCTGAGAAACCAATGGTGATGTACCTTGAAGGTTACGCAACAGGAAATTGGACACAGGAATTAACAAAGATGCTTGATTGTAATCAGCTTGTTGTTGAACACCGCTACTTTGGCGAATCTGTTCCTGAACCATTCGATTGGAAATATTTGACTATCAAACAGGCTGCTGATGATCATCACCGTATTGTAGAATTATTCAAGAACTACTACAAAGAAAAATGGATAAGCACTGGAATTAGCAAGGGTGGGTCAACTGTTATTTTTCACGCAAGATTTTATCCCGATGATGTAGATGTTTGCGTTCCTTATGTTGGTCCAATTAATTTTTCAACCGAAGATCAGCGCGTGTATGAATGGATAAACTCAGTATCCACTCCTGAATGCAGAAAAAAAGTATTTGATTTTCAGAAAATTTGTCTTACAAAGCGAGACGAACTTTATCCCATTTTCCTGAAGAATGCTGAAGAAAAAAGATTGACCTATAACATCGTTGGGGGCGAGCGTGCTTACGAATATGCAGTACTCGAATATTCATTCGCTTACTGGCAGTGGAGTGATGGTGATTGCTCTAAAATCCCTGATGCCCATTCTTCGATTGAAGACATCTGGAAACACCTGCTTATAAATGGAGGGGTAACTTATTTTAGTGATCAGGATATTGAAGGAATCTATCCATTCTTTTACCAATGCTACACCGAGTATGGTTATTACGGCTATAATATTTCACCATTCGGAGACTTGATTGAATATGCGGACGGGCATACTCCCTTTTTCTTTCCATTAAATGTACTACCTGAGTTTGACCCCACCGTTACGCAGGATATTTCCAACTGGGTTCAAAACGAAGCAAAAAATTTTATTTTCATTTACGGCGGCAATGATCCATGGAGTTCGACAGGAGTTTGCTTGACAGGAAAAACTAACTCCGTAAAGATGGTACTGCCCGGCGGCTCACACAGAACAAGAATAAAAGATTTTTCCGATGATGACAAGGAAGTGATCTATTCTAAGTTGGAAGAGTGGCTTGGTGTAAAGTTGCTTAGCAGCGATTAACAATCATTCGCAGCGAGGCAGACCCTGCGATTATCTTTTTTATTAATATCTAAAAAAATGAATTCGTTTCATGTTATTGTACTCTTATTACTTTCATTGTTGATTTATTCACTCAACAGCTTTGCACAGACGATCAGACTATTTCCTGAAAATAAGATTTACGATAAATATTATGCTGATGCATTATCGCATCAGTTTTCTTTGTCCAAGCAATTTGAATCAAATGAATGGTTTGGCAATATTGGTATTGAAAAACCTCTAGTTAATTTCGAATTTGATGAAAACATTTATCAATTTACAGTAGCAGCCACAGTTTTTAACACATTAAAAATTACCCCGCCGCATATTCAGGTATTTACTGCAGACTATTTAGTAGATTTATTTATTGACAAAAAGTTTTATGATAATTTTATTCTAAGATTTAATTGGGGTCATTTAAGTGCCCATTTTCAGATGATGGAATTACACAGCTCAATAGAAAATCAATAAATTATGTAAGAGACTATATCGGAATAGCGTCTGAAAACCTGTTGAATATTATTAATGGCAAAATATATTATTCCGCTTCTTATAATTTTCATAATGAACCGAAAAAGATAAACACGTACATCTTCAATTAGGATTTGATGGGGGAAATATCTATCTAATGAATTATTGCTTTACTTTGCATTTGATTTTAAAATTAAAGAGGAGGTGAATTATGGTTCAACAAAATCTTTTCAGGTGGGGCTAAAATATGCGCAAGACAAATTGTCCAACATTAGATTAGCCTATACTTTCAGGGCAGGGTTTGAGGAAAGGGGACAGTTGTACAATGAATCGGATAATAAGCATCTGATCGGTCTTTTTTTTGATTTCTAACATTTAGTTTTGTGAAGCTATGCGAAAGTCATTACTAATACTTATGCTGTACATTCAAATTGTCTTTGCACAAGATTCCCTGCTATATAAAAACGATGAATCAAGCCCATTCTATTCAAGAAAAAATTTATCCATTGCATTTCTTTCTGGAGCTTATGCATCTACCTTAGTATCGGGATATTATATGTGGTGGAGGGATGGTCAAAGACGGTTCACTTTCTATTCGTCAGAGGAGGGTGAAGGATGGCTAAACGACCCGTACTCGAAAGGAATTGACAAAGTCGGACATTTTTATACTTCCTATTTTTTTTATAAGCTTTCTAAAAATCTGTTGATTTGGGGCGGTTATCCGGAAGATGATTCAAAACTTCATGCTGCCATTATGAGCCTCGGTATTGGTTTGGTAATTGAAGTTGGTGATGGGTTTTCCCGTTTTGGATTTGACTATCAGGATTTAGTTTTTAATACAATTGGCTTGGGGTATGGTTATCTCCAGGACGTTTTACCCGTTCTTCAAAATTTTAATTTTAAATGGAGTTACATCCCCACCCATGATTTTCATTTCCCCCCTAATTTAACATCCACTTACGAGGCTCATATTTATTGGTTAACAGTTGATGTCCATAATTTATTTCAAAACACATTTATGAATTTCTACCCGGAATATTTACAACTTGGAATTGGTTACAGTGTTTCAGATGATTATAAGAGAAGAGAATATTTGATAGGTCTGGATTTTAATTTGGATAAAATTTTTTCAACCAATAATCAGGATTGGAAGCTTATTATTGACACAGCCAATATGCTTCATTATCCTGCCCCTGGAGTTAAATTCCAAAGCGGGAGAAAACCAGATTATAGATTCTTCATTTTTAACTAATGATTTACCTCCCCATTAATTATGCTCTAATTCATTCAATTGATATTCGTTTGAGATTCCGCTATTTTTGACAACAATTTTTTAAATGCTATGCAAGTAACTCCTTTAATGAATCAATACCGGAAGATTAAAGAAGCCAATCCTGATACGATTCTGCTTTTTAGGGTTGGCGATTTTTTTGAAACTTTCGATGAGGATGCCAAAACCGCATCAAAAGTTTTGGGTATAACTTTAACTAAGCGCTCCAATGGTGCAGCGGGAGATGTACCGCTTGCTGGTTTTCCTCATCACGCCATAGACAGTTACTTACCAAAACTTGTACGCGCAGGTTATCGTGTTGCAGTTTGCGAGCAAATGGAAAATCCTAAATTTGCTAAAGGTATTGTCAAGCGTGAAGTTGTTGAAGTTGTAACTCCCGGCGTAACTCTTTCCGACAAACTGCTCGATCATAAAAAAAATAATTATTTGATGGCGATTTTTCTAACCGATGAAGTTGCAGGAATTTCATTTTGTGATATTTCCACAGCAGAGTTTTATTGTTACCAGGTTTCGCCGGCTAATGTTATACAACAGATTGAATCAATTAGTCCATCTGAAATTCTTGCTCAGAAAAAGGATAAAGATTTAATAACCAGTTATGTCAATAAAGTCAATTCATCAATTCGTATCTCAAAACTTGATGATTGGATTTTTAATTTAGATTATGCTAATGAGCTTTTAAGAATACAATTTAAAACTGCTACACTTAAAGGGTTTGGAATTGAAAATCTTCATGCAGGAATAATAGCAAGCGGTGCAATACTTAATTATCTGCAGGAAACTCAAAAGGCTAACCTCTCTCATCTGAGTAAAATTGCTTTGTACAATCCATCTGAATATATGACTCTGGATCATTCAACAAAGAGAAATCTTGAAATAACATATTCAATGCAGGATGGGGGAAGGGAGGGCTCGCTCATTTCAATTTTAGATAAAACCCAAACTGCAATGGGCGCACGCTTATTAAAGAAATGGATTTCGGCCCCTTTAAGAAAACTTGAACCGATACAAGCACGATTGGATAGCGTTGAAGAAATAGTTGAGAACAAATCCATTAGAAAAAATCTTATCACGCATCTTAAAGAAATTGGCGATCTCGAAAGACTTATATCAAGAATTTGCACAGCGCGAGCTAATCCCCGTGAAATAGTAGCACTTAAATCTTCGCTTAAAAAAATTCCTTTCTTGAAAGAAGAAATGAAGTCTTTGAGAGTAAAGACAATTAGACAAATTGCAGATACACTTTCCCCAATGGAAAAATCGGTTGAAGTGATTGAGAATGCGATCGTGGATTTTCCTCCGCTTAGCTTGATTGATGGAGGGGTGATAAAATACGGCTACAGCCCCGAGCTCGACGAGCTTAGAGATATTTCGATACATGGAAAAGACTGGATTGCGAATCTTCAAAAACAAGAAAGGGAGCGGACTGGAATTTCTTCGCTCAAAGTAAACTTCAATAAGGTTTTTGGGTACTACATTGAAATCAGTAATGCGAATAAAGATAAAATTCCTTCGGATTATATGCGCAAACAAACGCTCGTAAATTCGGAGCGGTACATCACTCCCGAGCTTAAAGAGTATGAAGATAAAATTCTGAATGCCGAAGAAAGAATTTATGAACTTGAATCACAGTTGTTTAATCATTTGAGAATATCAGTTGCAGAGCAAGCGGAGGTGATTCAACAAAATGCAAAGCTGATTGCTATGCTTGATTGTTTTATTTCTTTTGCCGAATGCGCTTCTGATTATAATTATATTAAACCTGAAGTGAATGAAAATGATTCGATAGAAATTATTGAAGGCAGGCATCCGGTAGTAGAAAGAATTTTGCAGCCGGGAGAAAAGTTTACTTCAAATAATTGTAAGATTGATAACGAAGAAAATCAAATTATACTTTTGACAGGACCGAATATGGCGGGTAAATCTGTTTATCTTCGACAGGCTGGATTAATTGTCTTGCTGGCGCAGATTGGCTGCTTTGTCCCCGCAAAAAGCGCAAAGATCGGGTTGGTTGATAGAATATTTACACGGGTGGGGGCAAGTGATAACATAACTGCCGGTGAAAGTACTTTCCTGGTTGAAATGCAGGAAGCAGCAAATATTTTAAATAATGCTACAAATAAAAGTTTGATCCTGCTTGATGAGATAGGAAGGGGGACAAGCACGTTCGACGGTATCTCTATTGCCTGGGCAATCACAGAGTATCTGCACGAAAATCCTGATATAAATGCAAAGACTTTATTTGCGACGCACTATCATGAATTAAATGAGATGGCTGAGATCTTTCCCAAAATAAAAAATTATAAAGTTGAAGTTCGCGAGTACGACGATAAAGTAATATTTTTGCATAAAGTTAATCCCGGAAGAGCCGATCACAGTTACGGAATCCAGGTTGCACAGATGGCAGGACTTCCATTGTTTGTGACTAATCGCGCAAAGGAGGTGCTCGAAAATCTTGAAAGCAAAGAATTAACTCCTTATGAGATAAAAAAAGAAAAGTTAAAAAAACTAAAGAGCGATGATAATCAAATCAGTCTTTTTGAATTTAAAGATGATGAACTTCGAGGAGAATTAAAAAATATGGAATTGGAAAGCCTGACTCCAATTGATGCGCTAAACAAACTGAATGAATTACAAAAGAAAGTTCGAAAAAATGATTAAGATATTCTTTCTTTTCTTTTTAATCCCGGCTTCAATGTTTTTACTAAACTCTTGCGGTAAAAATTATACTCCCGAAGAAGAAGCATATATTAATGAAATTAATCAATTGCGAAAATTGAAAGACGAAGATTTTAAATCTTCACTATACTCGCCATTCAATCAGGATGTAAAAGCTCATTATGCTCCATTAAAATATTTCGATGTTGATCCTGATCTTAAATTTACAAGCAAGCTTTTTGAATATGAATTGAAAGACACGATTCAAGTTCTCGGGACAAAGGGAGAGGCACGGAAGGCGGTTCGATACGGCTACTTAAAATTCATTTATCAAGAAAAAGAATTTAAAGTGAATGTTTATAAAGGATGGACTGAGAACGGGGAAGCGTATTTTTCTATCTGGTTTACCGATAACACAACCGGAGAAGAAACTTATGGCGTGGGTCGTTACCTTGATTTTGAATTATCACCATCAAAAGAATTTACTTATACAATAGATTTTAATCTTGCATATAATCCATATTGTGCATATAGTTCAACATACTCCTGCGCTGTCCCAACAAAGGAGGATTACCTCGATATTGAAATTAAGGCAGGCGAAAAAAATTTTCATTAAGAAAGAAATAAAATGATAGTAGTACTCGACAAAAAAATCACAGATCAGCAGTATGAAAATGTAGTTAAACATTTACAGGATTACGGATTTGCAGTTCACAAGGTGATGGGTGAAGAAAGAATTGTAATCGGGGCAATTGGTGTTCATCCGAATTTTGATACCCGGAAGATAAAAGTTTTAGATGGAGTTGAAGAAGTTTTTCGGGTAACCGACCCATTTAAATTAGCAAGCCGTAACTTCAAGCAGGATGCTACTCAAATAAAAATCAAAGATGTCCTTATCGGTGGAAATGAAATAATGGTAATTGCCGGTCCTTGTTCGGTTGAGAATGAAGAGCAAATTATGAAGATAGCCGGAATTGTTAAATCCTCGGGAGCAAAAATATTAAGGGGAGGTGCATTTAAACCACGGACTTCACCTTATTCATTCCAGGGTTTGGGAGAAGTCGGTTTAAAACTCCTTCGGAAGGCTGCGGATGAATTTGATTTGCTTGTAATTACGGAGGTTCTTGAGATTTCTCAGATAGATTTAGTTGGAAAGTACACTGATATTTTCCAGGTAGGTGCAAGAAATATGCAGAACTATCCTCTTTTGAGAGAACTTGGAAAAGCAAATAAACCTGTGATGCTCAAACGTGGACTTTCGGCTACAGTTGAAGATTTGCTGATGTCTGCTGAATATATTTTGTCTAATGAAAATCCCAATGTAATTCTTTGCGAACGCGGTATTCGTACATTTGAAAGATCCACCCGGAACACATTCGATCTATCTGCAATTCCTGTTGTTCATAAAAGAAGCCATCTCCCTATTTTTGCCGATCCTTCGCACGCAACCGGAATCAGAGATAAAGTTATACCGATGGCGCGAGCTGCTGTGGCTGCCGGCGCCGATGGTTTAATGGTTGAAGTTCATCATGATCCTGAAAAAGCTTTATCTGATGGACCGCAGGCGATTCTTCCGGAACAATTTCACGAAATGATGAGGCAGATAAAACTGATCGCTGAAGTAATTGGCAGGAAGATTTAATCCAATAATATTTCAGTTTATCCGTTCCAACAATGATTTTATGTTTATTGCAAAAATTGTAACAAGTATACTTATAACCTGAAAAAGATTTTTTAATGAAATTTATTCTAACTCTCATTTATTTCTTCTTCGTATTTATTTCTTTCTCGACTGCTCAAAAACTATCCGGGACAGAAGTAAAAAAAACCTACTACCCGAATGGAGTGTTAAAAACAGAGGGTGATTATTGGTATGGTCAGCTTAATGGAGAATATGTCGAGTATTATCCAAATGGAAAAGTATGGAAGCAATGGCATTTTGAAGATGGTTTAGAAGAAGGACTCTCAAATATGGTTTTTTGAAGATGGCAAAGTAAGTATCGAATGGACTTACAAACACGGGATTAAAGAAGGAACTTCTAAATGGTATTATGAATCCGGCGAACTATGGGCTGAACAAAATTACCGCGACGGCAAATTAGACGGAATAACTTACACTTATTATAAAACAGGCGAACTGCAAGGGGAGTGGAAATTTGTTGATGGAGAATTGCAGGGGATATCAAAAACCTATTACCAAAATGGAAGCATCGAAGTTGAAAGAAATTTTGTTAATGGTTTGTTAAACGGTAAAACTTTTATCTATTTTGAAAAGAGTAGCGGAGTTGCACTTGAAGCAAATTTTATTGACGATAAACTTGAAGGGGAAGTATTGATTTATGATACCGGGCATAGTGTTCGTGTAAAAGATGTTTACGAAAAAGATGAACTGATTTTGCGTACTCGTTATGACGTTCAGGGTAAATACGAATCTGAAGAAAGAACCGTTAAGGATTACTTTGAAACCGGAACAATAAAACAAGAGACTTTTTTGAAGCAAGGTAAGAAGCAAAACTCAACAAGAGTTTATTATGAATCAGGTTTTCTTAAAGAAGAATGGAATTTCAAGGATGATGTATTGCAAGGGAAGTCGTTTTTATTTTATGAAAATGGAATTTTAAAAACTGAAATAGATTATCTGAATGGAATACAAAAAGGAATCACAAAAAATTATTACCCTGATGGTGCACTTCAATCGGAAATAAATTATAATAATGATAAAAAAAATGGTATTGCAGTGAGCTACTTCCTCAACGGTGCCCTGGAATCAACTGCTAACTACAAAGATGATAAACTTGAAGGTGAAGTAAAACTTTACCACACAAACGGTATTTTAAAATCAAGCCAGTCTTTCGAAAATGATATACCGGTTAATAAAAAATTAATTTATTATGATAATGGATTTCTCGAAAGAGAGGAAAACTACTTCGATGGGAAAATTGATGGATGGGTTAAAGAATATTACAGAGACCGTGTGCTAAAAAAGGAAGAGTATTTTCAGTCTGGTAAACTAATTAAATGGAAAGAGTATAACTCTGAGGGTGATATGATTTCCGCTCATGGTTATTAATTATCATTCATAATTTGCTAACAAAAATATGGTGAAATAAATTGTAAAAAATTCCTTCAAAATTTGCAGTCGGGCTACTTCAACTATCATTCAGTAAAAACGCCGATGACAATCTATCTAAAGCAATTAATTGGATTGAGAAAGCTGCTAAAAAAGGTGCACAGGTAATTTGCCTGCCAGAACTTTTCCGTTCGCAATATTTCTGTCAATCTGAAAATATTGATAATTATAATTTAGCAGAGACTATTCCTGGACCCACTACTCAAGCAATTTCTAAAGTTGCAAAAAAGTATGAAGTGGTGATAATTGTTCCATTATTTGAAAAAAGAGCTGCCGGACTTTATCACAATTCAATCGCTGTCATTAATACAAAAGGTGAGATAGCAGGTATATATCGTAAGATGCACATTCCAGACGATCCGGCTTATTACGAAAAATATTATTTCACTCCCGGTGACTTAGGTTTCAAAAGTTTTCAAACTGAGTATGGAAACATCGGGACATTAATTTGCTGGGACCAATGGTTTCCGGAGGGGGCAAGATTGACAGCACTTCAGGGTGCAAGCATTTTATTTTATCCTACTGCAATCGGCTGGCATCCGGGCGAAAAAGTTGAACACGGCAAACCACAGTTTGAAAGCTGGCAGACAATTCAACGCTCTCACGCAATTGCAAATGGAGTTTATGTCGCATCTGTTAATAGGATAGGTTTGGAAAAGGAAACAAAAGATTCTGCCGGTATTGAATTCTGGGGGAAAAGTTTTATCTGCGATCCACAAGGAGTTATTTTAGCTGAAGCATCACACGATAATGAAGAAATTTTAATTGCAGAAATAGATTTAAACAGAATTGAATATATCCGCCGCAACTGGCCCTTCCTGCGAGATAGAAGGGTGGATGCTTACGGCGAAATTACGAAACGATTTTCAAAATGAAATCTGCAAATCAAAAATACCGACTGCCTGCCGAATGGGAACATCACGAAGCCACATGGATTGGCTGGCCTGCAAATAAAGAAGATTGGCCCGGGAAATTTTCCCCCATCCCCTGGGTTTACGCTGAAATTGTTCGTCATATCTCTCGTGCAGAAAAAGTCCGGATAATCGTCCAATCCCCGCAGCATCAAGCCAAAGCAGAATTTGTTTTAAAATCTGTCCGTACAAATTTATCCAACGTAGAATTTTATATTCTTAAAACAAATCGCAACTGGCTGCGCGATGCCGGTCCTCAATTTGTTAAAGATAATATTGGCAATACGATTCTCATTAATTTCGGTTTTAATGCATGGGCGAAATATGACAACTACAAACTTGATGCTAATATTCCTAAAATGATTTCCGAAAAATTCAATCTTTTGCGAATTGAAACTCTTCACAAAAACCGCCACGTTGTTCTTGAAGGAGGGAGTATAGATTACAACGGAAAAGGGACTATTATTACAACGGAAGAATGTTTACTCGATAGTGAAACTCAGGTTCGTAACACTGACTTTTCTAAAAGTGATTACGAGTATGTATTCAGAAAATATCTCGGCGCAAAAAACATTATCTGGCTGAATAGAGGAATTGTTGGAGATGATACTCACGGGCATGTTGATGATATTACGAGATTTGTAAATCATAATACAGTTGTTTCTGCTTTGGAAGCTCATCCGAATGATCCGAACTTTATTCCACTGATGGAGAATAGAGAAATATTAGAAGATGCAAAAGTAGAAGACGGATCAAGCGTGGATATTGTTGAATTACCAATGCCATCTCCTGTAATTTTCAAAGGGCAAAGGCTGCCGGCAAGTTATGCTAATTTTTGCATTTCAAATTATGCTGTACTTGTTCCAACGTTCAATGATCCAAACGATAGAACTGCGCTGGGAATATTGTCTGAGTTGTTTACTGATAGACCTGTTATCGGTATTCACGCTGTAGATTTAGTGTGGGGATTAGGAACGCTGCATTGCTTGACTCACGAACAAATGTAAGATCGTCAAGAATCCCTTCTGAACTAAAGTTATCTTTGTCGAATTTTTTTAGTTTATTTTTACACACTATCTGCAGGTGAATTCAAAGAAACACGCAAGATGCTTTTTATGAAATGACAGATCAAATACAATACATAATTTTTTGATATAAGATTTAAAGTTAAAGTTCAGGTTCAAGTTCAAGAGTAAGATAATACTTCGCATTTCCTTGATCTTGAACCTGATCTTGATCTTGATCTTGGTCCAGCCTTCGATCCAAGCCAACAAATAAAATAAACTCTTTTACATAAGCAATAATATTTCTATTAGTTTGTATTTATTCTCAATTCCTTTTAAGTTTTCACCCATAAATTAATTCTTTCTAATAAAAACGGAGGAAAATGTGATAATAGCTGTTCCCAAAGAAATTCTTCCCGGCGAAAACCGAGTAGCTACAGTTCCCGATGTCATTTCAAAATTAATCAAATCAGGCTTTGAAGTTTTAATCGAAAAAGACGCAGGACTTAATGCGGGCTTTACTGATGATAATTATATTAAGCACGGTGCAAAGATCATATCCAGTATTTTGGAATTATATTCTTCAGCAGATATAGTTTTGAAAGTTCAAAGACCAATTGATAATCCCTCTGCCGGTAAACACGAACTTGACTTGATGAAAACAGGAACTCTGCTGATAACATTTCTGTATCCCCTTTTTCATTTTGAACTAGCAAAAAAATGTGCTGAAAAAGGTATCAATGTTATTTCGATGGATATGATTCCCCGAACAACACTTGCACAGAAAATGGATGCACTAAGTTCGCAGGCAAACCTTGCAGGTTATAAAAGTGTTATAATGGCAGCGAACGAATTACGCAAAATATTTCCATTAATGATGACTGCAGCAGGAACAATCTCACCGGCTAAAGTAGTAATCATGGGGGCGGGAGTTGCGGGACTTCAGGCTCTTGGCACTGCAAAAAGACTCGGTGCTGTAGTAGAAGTTTCGGACATCCGGGCTGCAGTAAAAGAAGAAGTGCAAAGCCTTGGTGGAAAATTTATTGAAGTTGAGACTGATGAAAACATGCAGGATGCCGGCGGTTATGCTAAAGAGGCTTCACCGGAATTTTTAAAGAGGCAAAAAGAGGTAATATTCAAGCATGTTACCGAAGCGGATATTGTGATTACAACTGCTTTAATCCCAGGGAAAAAATCTCCTGTGCTTGTAACAGAAGAAATGGTGAAGAATATGCGCCCCGGCAGTGTTGTGCTTGACATGGCTACTGAATTTGGCGGCAACTGTGAGATAAGTGAAAAGGGAAAGACTGTGAAAAAATATGGGGTAACAGTTATCGGAGAGCCGAATATCCCCAGCCTTGTTGCAACTCACGCAAGCGAAATGTATTCAAAAAATATTTTGAGTTTACTCTTGCATATCAGTAAAGAAGGTATGGTTCAATTAAAACTTGATGATGAAATTGTGAAGGGATGCCTTATTACATACAATAAAGAAGTTTTTAATCAAAGAGTAAAAGATCTAATCAAATAATGAATAAAAAATTAATTATTAATTAAAGGAATTAATATGGTAGAATTTATTTCAACACATCTGAATGAATTTATTTTTCTGATGCATATTTATGTTTTTATGCTTGCAATTTTTGTCGGCTTTGAGTTGATCACAAAAGTTCCACCAACGCTGCATACACCTTTGATGTCCGGTTCAAATGCAATCTCCGGAATTACAATCGTTGGTGCATTGTTAAGTGCAGGCTTAAAAGAATTCACTATCAGCACAATACTTGGTCTTGTTGCTGTAATCTTTGCTATGATAAATGTTGTCGGGGGATTCTTAGTTACAGATCGAATGTTAAAAATGTTTAAAAAGCCGTCACGATCCGGCTCTGATGGAAAGTGAGATAAAAAATGTTTATAGCAATAGAAATAACTTATCTGATATCATCTATCCTGTTTATTTTTGGAATAAAATTTTTAGGTTCGCCAAAAACTGCGCGCAAAGGAAATCTTTATGCAGCAATTGGTATGCTGATGGCGATTGTGGCTACGCTGCTCGATCAAAATGTTTTGACTTATGAATGGATAATCATTGGCGTAATTATTGGCTCATTAGTTGGAACGATTTTGGCGATAAAGGTACCGATGACAGGTATGCCGCAAATGGTTGGAATGTTAAACGGATTCGGCGGCGGCGCTTCTACTTTGGTTGCACTTGCAGAATATTATAAAATAAATCCAAATTATCCGGTAGATAAAGGTTTGCCGTTCATTCTGCCGATTGATCAGGGGGTAGCAATTATACTTAGTTTATTAATTGGAGGCGTTACTTTCACCGGCTCTATGATTGCTTTCGGAAAACTTCAAGGTTTGGTTTCAGGCAAAGTAATTAAATATCCGATGCAGCATCCATTTAATCTTTTACTTCTGCTTGCGGTTATTGCCGGTGGTGTTTACGTAGTGGTAAATCCTTCAGCAATGGACATCGTTTTAATAATTACTTTTGCTTCACTGTTGCTCGGTGTGCTGTTGGTTCTTCCAATTGGCGGAGCTGATATGCCTGTGGCAATTTCGCTGTTAAACTCTTATTCAGGTCTTGCGGGCTCAACAACCGGCTTTGTTCTTGGTAATAATGAATTGATAATTGCCGGAGCTTTAGTTGGAGCATCAGGAATTATTTTGACTTTGATTATGTGCCGCGGTATGAATCGTTCGTTGATGAATGTCGTAATGGGTGGGTGGGCATCTGCAGGAACTGGAGGAACAGGAGCTTCGACAACATCAATTAAAGGCGATGTTAAATCTATCGATTCCGAAGAACTTGCAATGCTGCTTGATTCTGTTGGCAGTGTAATAATTGTTCCTGGTTATGGAATGGCTGTAGCACAAGCTCAGCACGCAGTTCGTGATTTAGTTAATGTTTTGGAAAAGAAGGGTATTAAAGTTCGTTTTGCAATTCATCCAGTTGCTGGAAGAATGCCCGGGCATATGAACGTTTTACTAGCAGAAGCTCAGGTTTCATACGATAAACTTTTCGCGATGGAAGATATCAACGATGATTTTCCAAACACGGATGTGGTAATTGTTATCGGTGCTAACGATGTTGTGAACCCAGCCGCACGCCATGATCAGAACAGCCCGATTTTTGGAATGCCAATCTTAAATGTTGATTATGCTAAAACTGTAATAATCAACAAACGCTCGCTTAATGTTGGTTATGCTGGAATTGAAAATGAATTGTTCTTCAATCCAAATTCACTGATGTATTTCGGCGATGCAAAAGATGCAATTACTAAACTTGTTAATGAGATTAAAAATCTTTAGCGTATAAATTATTATAAACAGGCTGTTCAGAAATAATTGATCGAGCAGCCTGATATTTAAATCTTTCATAAAATTGCAGCTAAAAAACCACTTCTCTAACCTCTGAAAAATTATTCCATATCATTTTCGTAATTTGTCTAATAAATTTTATTAAAAAGAAAAATGAATAAACTGCTTTTAACATTAACTGCTGTATTAAGTTTTAATAATTTTTCATTTGCACAGGAAGAGAATCTTGTCGAAGTTTTTTTAATTGATGCTTATGTAAAACTTGAGTTACCAGATAGATTTATCCTTTCATTCTTTACGAGCGAGGAGGTAAAATCAAAAGTTATAATTAATGAAGAATTTGAATTAGTTGTCTCTGATTTATATTCCGACAAAGTTACTGCCAGCATTGATATTTCAAATATGAAATTCAAAAATAAAAGTGTACCGTTTGTAATCGTCACTGAAGATCAGTCCGGGAAAATCGAACGAAGTGAAGTTTTCGATTTTGAACTACCTTTTGAACCGAAGATAGAAAACGAATCTAATTTTCTTTTGCTCTGCTTGTTTGGTGGAGTTGTATTCGCCGTTCCCAATCCTGTTTTTGTTATTGACGGCGATCAAAATTATTTTAGTTTAACAAAAGAAATTCCACTTATTACATTTCGTTCAAAAGGATTTAATTATCCTTCAGGATATTTAGGAATTGAATACTCTTATATTTTTAATGCAGAAAGTCGGAAATTTTTCCGATTCGGTTACAAACATTTTTTTGAACTTAAACCATTCGAATATATTTCTCCGGGAATAAATTACACGACAAATTTTAATGGGTTCAATGGTATAAGCCCGGAGTTTTCGATTGGATTATTTGAAATTGAAAATACCTTTACCATTTATACTCGATACCGTTACAATCTAAAACCCGGGACTTCTTCAAAAGCTTTTCATGAATTCTCCATTGGATTGTACTCAAGTTTCTTCTCGTTTTACTACTAAGGTGTGATTTCCATTCGAAGACATGATTTTAAGGATGATTTTTTCCTTTAAAATGTTTTAGGTTTGTTAAAAACTTTTTTCATATTATGTCTTCAACCAGAATATTATTCATACTTTTATTTTACACTACAAACATTTTTCCGCAAACAGGAAATTTAATTGGAAAAATAGAGGATGGTTCACAGCCAATTCCTTCGTCTAATGTCATATTAATAGAAACTCCAATCGGCACTGCTTGTAACGAGGGAGGTTATTATCAAATAAAAAATATTCCTGTCGGAAAATATCAGGTTAGATTCAGTGCGGTTGGATATTTAACCCAAACCATTCCCGTTGAAATATTCCCGAATAAAACAGTTGAACTAAATGTTAATTTGAGCGCAGTTGCGATTGAAGTACAAACTGTAGAAGTAACCGGGCAAAAGCAGCAGGAACAGCGCGATACACGGACAAGCTTTCTTGATTTGAATCCGCGTAACGCAAAAATTCTTCCCGGTGCCAGTGAAGATGTCTTTAGAACTTTGCAGTCATTACCGGGCATACTTGCACCAAATGATTTTTCATCTCAATTGATTGTAAGAGGAAGTGGTCCCGATCAAAATTTAATAATAATGGATGACATTGAAATTTTTAATCCGTACCGGTTGTATGGGGTTATTAGTATGTTTAACCCAGATGCTGTTTCGGATGTGAATCTTATTTCCGGAGGATTTCCGGCAAAGTATGGAGATAGGTTATCAGCAGTGCTTGATGTTACGAACAAGGAGGGTACAACAAAAAAATATTTAAACGGCAGCATCAATGCCTCAATTGTTGACGCAAATATTGTTCTCGAAGGGAAAAATCCTTTCGATCTAAAAGGAAGCTGGCTTATAAATTCCCGGAGAACTTATTACGATTTAATCATTGAGCCATTTGTTAAAAATACCGGACTTGTTGATGAAAATGTTTCCTTCCCAAATTTTTATGATTTTCAAGCGAAGATTGCTATTGGTCCATACAACGGGCATAAAATTTTATTCAACGGGATTTATTCCAGGGATGGGGTAAATGTTGTCAGCCCTGATAACCGAAAAACTGCAGACAGTATCGGAGTTTTTAATGTGACAAAGAATGATATACTTGGAGCAGCCTGGCATTACACTCCCAATAAATATTTTTTTAATAAACTGGTTTTTTCCTGGTATAATAATGGCGGCAATACCGATTTTGATTCTCAGGTGCTTGATCCTTCTTTAAATAGAAAAGAGTTTGAGAATACAATACCCGATACACTTTCACCCTATCTTCTGAATTTTGGATTCAAAGCTGATTTTGGATATAAGAAATATTCTCTTGATGATAAGTTCACTCTTCTGTGGGGTGATCATATTTTAGAAGCAGGGGCGGGTGCAGATTTTATGCAGACGCTGCTCACTTTTAAATTTATTATCGATCCGGAACTTGCTGCAATCTTTGCTGCAAATCCGCAATTCAGAGCAGTGCTCAGCGACCTGGTAGATGTAAAAAATTACAACCGTTACCGGACATACATCCAGAATAATTTTAAATTAACTGATAAATTTTTCTTTCAACCCGGTTTACGATTTGATTATTATGAAATATTGAACAAACCATATCTTGCCCCCCGCTTATCTTTTTCCTATGCATTAGATGAGATTACAACCCTGCGCGCTGTGTGGGGAGTTTATTATCAATCACCAGGTTATGAAAAATTAAGAGATCGAAATGTTCTTTTCGATTTAAATGATATTTATACAAATGCTCTTAATGCTGAACGTGCAATCCATTACGTCACTGGTATCGAAAAGTGGTTAACACCTGAATGGAGTTTGAAGCTGGAGGGCTACTACAAAGATTTTAATGATCTTTACATTCAAAAATTGGTTACAGGCAATTCTTTTTTACCGAAGAAATTCCAGGAAGAAATCAAAAAATTAAATCCGGCTGGACTCGTCCGGTTGTAACGAAAGGCGATTCATTAACTCAGATACCTATCAATGGTGCAGTTGGTGAATCTTATGGAATTGAATTACTGCTCTCCAAAAAAAATATCATGAATGAATCAAAACTCTCAGGATGGGTTTCATACTCACTTGCCTTTGCAAACACTTTTGAGTATGGAGAAAAATTACCATTCAGATTTGATCAAAGACATACAATAAATATTGTATTAAACTATTCCATCGCTTCATGGATGGACATTGGTTTGCGCTGGCAGTACGGAAGCGGATTTCCCTATTCTGAACCGATTGGAATAAAACCTCGCATTATATTAGTTGATGACAATCTCGATGGCGTTCCTGAAACTCCTGTTATTGCCACTAGATTTAATCCTGCTATTCCGGAAAATGAACAAGAAATTATTTATGATGTTGATTATGGCGACAACAAATTGAATGCTCGAAAACCTCCATATCATCGGCTTGATGTTCGTTTAAATTTTTTTGCAGATTATTGGGGACTTGACTGGACATTCTATCTCGATGTCATTAATGTTTATAATCGTTCCAATGTTTTGAATTATGATTATTTTATTACCGATGATTTAAAACTTGATCGCGAAGCAACAAATATGTTTCCGATTCTCCCAACCCTCGGTTTCAGTGTTAAGTTCTGATTATTTATTTTAAATTTTATTATTACAAGAAAAATTTAACACCAAGATTTTTATCAAACATTTTCAAAGAGAATATGAAAAAACAATCTTTACTTTGGATAATTTCATTTTTCCTCACATTATTTTTAGCATACTATCAAAAAGCTACCGGTCCTTCGTATCCTATCTCTGGATCAGTTCTAATTGACAATAGAGAAATAGATTATAGATTTGACCGCACACATGGTGGGGAGAGCGATCATATAGTCTCATTCGATATTGGGAGTCAGAATTTTGCCGGGACTTTATTGTGGAAACGTTACAAAGTAAATGAAAACTGGAACGAGATTCCAATGATAAATAATAATGGTGTCCTTACTGCTTCATTACCCCATCAGCCGCCTGCGGGTAAACTAATTTATAAGATTCTAATTGATGATTTTAAAAAGAAGTATCTGCTGCCTGAGGAAGAGCCAGTTATTATTAGATTCAAAGGGGAGGTGCCTGTATCAATATTAATTGTCCACATAGTTTTAATTTTTCTCTCAATGCTTCTATCTACACGGACCGGGCTGGAAATATTTAGTGAGAATCCTTCATATAAAAATCTGATTTGGCTGACATTAGTTCTTTTTATCCTCGGTGGATTTGTTCTCGGCCCGATAGTACAGAAGTATGCCTTTGGTGAATACTGGACCGGTTTTCCATTTGGAACGGACTTAACCGATAACAAAGTATTGCTTGCATTTTTGGCATGGCTGCCCGCACTATTTTTAATACTGAAAAATAAAAATCCCAAAAAATGGGTTATCTTTGCCGCAGTTTTTATGTTCATTGTGTTCCTTATTCCACATAGTTTGTTCGGCTCCGAATTAGATTACAATCAGAATAATAAAAAGAATATCGAGGAAGTAAACTCAATAGTAAAATAATGTTGCAGAGTGAAATTCTAACAGTTAGTCAGCTAACGCTGGAAATAAAATCAGCAATCGAAGAAAATTTTTCGCAAGTTGCTGTGGTGGGTGAACTCTCTAATTTCAAAGCGCACGTATCTGGTCACTGGTATTTCAATTTGAAGGATGCAAATGCAGTGATAAATTGTACGATGTGGAAAGGGATTAATAGTTTTGTTTATTTCACGCCGCAGGATGGTATGAAAGTGGTCGTAACAGGCAAAGTTACTGTCTATCCGCCTCGAGGTAATTATCAAATTGATGTGCGCTCCATGAAACCAGCCGGGGTGGGTGAACTTCAAATTGCTTTTGAACAATTAAAGCATAGACTATCGGAGGAAGGATTATTTAATGACGACCGAAAAAGAAATATCCCTCAATTCCCGCAAAGAATTGGAATTGTAACCGCAATTGACGGTGCTGCTTTAAAAGATATGATAAACATTGCCAGCAGAAGATATCCATTATTAGAATTGGTAATAGCTTCATCAAAAGTTCAAGGTGCCGGCGCTGCAGAATCAATTGCATCGGGAATAAAATTATTGAATTCTGAAAAGAACATAGATTTGATAATTGTTGCAAGGGGTGGTGGTTCTATTGAAGATTTGTGGGCATTTAACGAAGAGGCAGTAGCAAGAGCAATTTACAATTCGCGCAGACCCATCGTCACCGGGGTGGGGCACGAAATAGATTTTACAATTGCGGATTTTGTTGCCGATCTTCGTGCACCAACTCCCTCGGCTGCAATGGAATTGGTTACACCGGATGTTAAGGATATAGCTTTATTCTTGAATGAAACAGAAAAAAATTATTTTGAAATTATTGAAGATAAAATTTTAGTTCTGAAGGAAAATATTTATTCAAAAATAAATTCATATTCATTTCAGGTTCCAATGAATTTAGTTCGGCAAAAATATCAGGAGAGCGATCATCTTCTTTATAAATTATTTCAAGAGCTGGATAAAAAAATATTAGCGCAAAAGAATAAGTTAGCGTTGTTAAAAAATACTATTACGGCTTTTGATATTCAGAAAACTCTGAAAAAAGGTTTTGTTTTAGTAAGCCAGGATTCTAAATTTATAAAGCGATATGCAGAATTTAATAAAGACAAAAAATCAATTCTAAAATTTTTTGATGGTCAGGTTGAAATACAATAAAATTACTTCCGATTATCTTATTTTTAAGTATGAGTAAAAAATCAATTTATAATACTTTCGATGCAAAACTGAAACGTCTTGAAGAGATTACTGTTCGGCTCGAAAATGAAGAAACCACTTTGGAAGAATCTTTGCAATTATTTGAAGAAGGCGTTCTACTTTCTAAAGAATGCCAGGAAGCATTGAATCATGCAGAATTAAAAATAACCGAGTTGAAAAATAATCTCTCTGATAACCCGCATGAATAAGAACTTGAAAATTAGTCTGGAGCTTCAATTGAATGAGTGATCAAGATAAATACCCTATCCTTTCAAAAATTAATTTACCTTCCGACATAAGGCAACTTGATATTTCTGAGTTAAAAATTCTTTGCTCTGATATCAGAAATTATATGGTTGATACAATCTCAGAAATTGGCGGACACTTTGGTGGTGGCTTAGGAACGGTCGAATTAACTGTAGCAATACATAAAGTTTTTAACACCCCATACGATCAAGTCGTTTGGGATACCGGTCATCAGGCATATCCGCATAAAATTGTCACAGGCAGAAGAGAGCAGCTAAAAACAATCCGCCAGTTGAATGGCATTAGTGGATTTTTAAAAAGAAGCGAAAGTGAATACGATGCATTTGGAGCCGGACACGCTTCTACTTCTATTTCTGCTGCGTTGGGCATGGCATTAGCGCGGGATGTTAAAAAAGAAAAAAATAAAGTGGTTGCAATAATTGGGGATGGGGCAATGACCGGCGGTATGGCTTATGAAGCTATGAATAATTCCGGCGTATTAAAGTCCGATATAATCGTTGTACTTAACGATAACAATATGTCTATTGCCCCAAACGTTTGGCAAATCTCAAACTATTTTACTGAGATGATTGCTCATCCTGATTACAATAAATTTAAAGGTCAGGTTTGGGATTTAACCGGCAAGCTTGATACTTTTGGCGACCGGCTTAGAAAAATTGCTGCTCGTCTTGAAAACGGAATTAAAGCTGTTATAACACCCGGAATGCTTTTCGAAGCATTAGGCTTTCGATATTTTGGGCCAATCAACGGACACAACATCCACCACCTGATAAAAATATTTAATCAGGTTAAAAATCTTAAAGGACCAATACTCGTTCACGCAATTACTCAAAAAGGGAAGGGATACAAACCTGCTGAAAATCATGCACAACGATTACATGCTTCGACGCCGTTCGATAAACTTACTGGAAAAGCAATCAAAAAATCAGGCGGGCTTCCATCTTATACATCCGTCTTCGGAAATGCACTTGTTGAAATTATAAGAGAAAATAAAAATGTAGTTGGTATTACTGCCGCGATGCCTGATGGAACAGGATTAGATATTCTTCAAAAACAAATTCCGGAAAATTATTTTGATGTCGGAATTGCTGAAGAACATGCAGTTACTTTCTCTGCTGGTTTAGCTACACAAGGAGTTATTCCTGTGGTGGCAATTTATTCAACCTTCCTTCAGCGCGCATTCGATCAAATTATTCACGATGTTGCCTTGCAAAAACTTCATGTTGTTTTTGTCCTTGATCGAGCAGGCTTGGTGGGGGCAGATGGTCCAACGCATCATGGTAGTTTTGATTTAAGTTATTTGCGAATGATTCCCGGAATGGTAATTATGGCTCCGAAGGACGAGGCAGAATTAAGAAATATGCTTTACACTGCTGTTCACTATTCTGGAGGTCCAATTGCAATAAGATACCCAAGAGGTTCAGCACTCGGGGTCGAAGTTAAACCGGGCTTTGAAATAATTGAAATAGGTAAAGCTGAAAAAATAAATAGCGGTACCGAAGCAGCTATTCTTGCTGTGGGCTCAATGGTTGATTATGCGATGAAAGCATCCTATCAGTTAAACGCTGAAGGGTTATCTGTTGAAGTTATTAACATGAGATTTGTTAAACCACTCGATAAAATGATGCTCGACGAAGTTGCTAAATCATTTAATAAAATAATTACACTCGAGGAAAATTCCGTTGCGGGCGGTTTTGGAAGTGCAGTGCTCGAATATTTTTCTTCGAAGAATTATAAAAATGATTTCCTAAATCTTGGGCTTCCTGATAAGTTTGTTGATCATGGAACACAGCAGGAGCTTCATCATATTTTAAAAATTGATCCGCAGGGAATTAAAGAAAGAGTAAAAGATTTTTTAAAGCTAAAATCAATCCACGAAAACATAGTTGCATAATGGATAAAACAAAAATTGCAGTAATCGGTTTAGGAGGAATTGCACAGTTAGTTCATCTTCCCAATCTCAGCAAGCTGGAAAATGTAAGAATTTCTGCAGTCGCAGAATTAAATAAAAATAGATTGACTACGATAGCTGACAAATTCAATGTTACAGATCGTTTTACCGACTATAACGAAATGCTTGCTAAAGCCGAATGTGATGCTGTTATAGTTGCAACCCCTACCAGTTCGCACAAAGAAATTTCGATTGCGTGTCTTAATGCAAAAAAACATGTCCTTGTAGAAAAACCATTAGCGCGTTCTTATGATGAAGCGAAACAAATAGCAGCCGTAGCAAAAAAAAATAAAAAAAATCTGATGGTAGGAATGAATTTACGCTTCCGTCCTGATTCAATGATATTAAAAAGTTTGATAAATTCCGGTGAGATTGGCGAGCCTTTTTATATAAAATGCGGTTGGATACGAAGACAAAGCAGCGAAGGAAAATGGTTTACCAAAAAAGAAGAAGCAGGCGGGGGGGTTATAATTGATCTTGGTATTTTGTTGTTAGATCTTTCACTCTGGCTGATTGATTATCCGGAAATCGAAACAATTTCGGCTCAATGTTATTATCAGAATTCTAAACAAGTTGAAGATTCATCAATGAGTTTTATCAGATGCAAAAATTCTTCACTGATAGTGATGGAAACAAGCTGGTCTTTCGCTGTTGAAAAGGATTCATTTTATCTCTCAGTTATCGGCACAAAAGGTAATGCAAGTTTGAACCCGATAAGAATATTAAAAAAATTGGAAAACAATTTTATTGATTTATCACCTTCGCAAAATGAAAATTCATTAAATCTATTTAAGAAATCGTATATGAATGAATTGCGAGCATTCATTAGCTGCGTGCGCGGGGTCAGCCCATTAATATCTTCGGGTGTCGAAGCTGTATCAAGAATGAAATTAGTTGATGCGATGTACCGCTCAGCTCTCAAAAAAACGGAAGTTAAAGTATAGAAAATGGACACAAAAAAAATTTTATTAGTTGATGATGAAAAAGATATTGTTGAGTTTCTCAGTTATAGCCTCGAGCAGGAAGGGTTTGATGTAATTTGTGGTTTTAACGGGCTTGATGCACTAAAAAAATTAAGTGAAAAGCCGGATTTGATAGTTCTTGATATTATGATGCCAAAACTTGACGGATTTGAAGCTTGCAAAAAAATTAGGGGTACTAAAGGATTTGAAAATACTCCAATTATTTTTCTAACTGCCAAGGCTGGGGAAGCAAATGAAATTAAAGGACTAGAAATAGGAGCAAATGATTATATTCAAAAACCAATTTCACCTAAAAAACTGATTGCTCGTGTCAAATCCAACCTCAGAAATGTTGAGCAATTAACTGAAAAGAGGAAGCTCCCTTCTATCCTCAAAATTGGCCCGCTTATAATTGACAGGGATAAGTATATTATTTATGTGAACGGGGAGCTAAAGATTTTTCCAAGAAAGGAATTTGAACTTCTTTATTTTCTTGCGCAGAATCCTGGACGGGTTTTCGGAAGAGAAATTTTGCTTAAAGAAGTTTGGGGAAATGATGTTTTCGTGGTTGATAGAACGGTAGATGTGCACATCAGAAAAATTCGTGAAAAACTTGCTCATTTTGATTATCTAATTGAAACAATCAAGGGAGTGGGGTATCGTTTTAAAAGTGAAGAATAAACTTTCAGATATTTTTCATTTACTATTCTATAACAAGATAATCTTTATTAGCTTCATTGCTCTTGCTGTACTTGCTTATTTATTCTTTGGTAGTTCTGACTTAATTATTGTTTATGAAATTTTACTTTTCTGTCTAACTTTGTCTGCTATCTATTTCCTGGATAGGAACAGAAAATTTGAGATAGGGCAAATCAGAAGTTTAATCAATCAGATTACAAACAATTCACTATTAAATTCTCAAAGCCTTTCACTCGATAAGAATCTTTCCCACATTGAAAAAGACATCAGGTTGATGTTTGAAAAAATTCAGAATGATTTTGCGAGATTGGAAAAACTGCAAAGAGTTCGCTCTGAATTTTTAGGAAACGTCTCACATGAATTGAGAACGCCAATATTTACAATTCAAGGATTTCTTGAAACCTTACTTGATGGTGCAATTGACAATCCGAAAGTCAACCGTAATTTTCTTGAGAAAGCAAAAACTCACACTATAAGTCTTAGCAATCTTTTAAATGATCTGATTGATATATCAATGATCGAGTCTGGCGAGATGAGATTAAGTTTTAGGTATTTTTTCTTAAATGAATTCCTGCTCCAGATCGTTAACGAGTTAACCCCAATTGCTGAGGCAAAAAATCTAAGAATCAATTTTCAACCAGATGAAATAAACTTGCAAGTATTCGGCGACAAAAACAAATTAAGACAAGTTTTCATTAATTTAATTCAGAATGCAATTAAATATACCGATGAAGGCTCTATAGAAATTATTTTGACAGAAGAAGAAAAGAATGTAAAAATTGAAGTCCGTGATTCTGGCATAGGCATTCCCGAATATGATCTATCGAGAATATTTGAACGCTTCTATCGAGTTGATAAAGCCCGTTCAAGAGCCGAAGGAGGGACAGGACTTGGACTGGCGATTGTCAAACACATAGTCGAAGCACACGGATCAAAAGTTGAAGTTCAAAGTGAAGTTTCTAAAGGAAGCGTGTTTAGTTTTAGGTTAAAGAAAGGTTAAGGTTTTACTCTTTCTAATATTGTCCTATCATATTATGATGCTCTTATTTTGCTTTTCTATACACCCGTCTTTATATTTGGCTACAAAAATTTTGAAAAAAAATACTACTAATGCAAAAAATCTACATAAAGGACTTAGCAAATTTTGTTGATAAAGAAGTCACTCTATCTGGATGGGTTTACAATAAAAGGTCAAGCGGTAAAATAAAATTTCTTATACTTCGCGATGGCACAGGATACCTTCAATGCGTTTACTTCAAAGGAAATGTTACTGAAGAAGTTTTCAACCTTGCAGATAGACTCGGGCAGGAGTCTTCAATAACAGTTACCGGAAAAGTAAAAGCAGAACCAAGAGCAACTGGAGGGTTTGAGCTTGATTGCACAGGTCTTGTATCAATATCTGAAGCACATGACTATCCAATTACTCCAAAAGAACATGGTATAGAGTTTCTTTTAGATAACCGCCACCTTTGGCTGAGATCAAGCAAGCAGGTTGCTATATTAAAAATTAGACATCGAATCGTAAAAGCAATTCGAGATTTCTTCGATGATCGTGGTTTTGTTTTAATGGACCCGCCCATACTCACTCCCAGTGCTTGCGAAGGTACTTCTACTTTGTTCGAAACAGATTATTTTGATTTAGGTAAAGCTTATCTTACTCAATCCGGGCAACTTTATGCCGAGGCGGGGGCAATGGCGTTAGGAAAAGTTTATACTTTTGGTCCAACCTTCAGAGCGGAAAAATCTAAGACCAGAAGACATCTTACAGAATTTTGGATGATTGAACCTGAAGTCGCTTTTAATGATTTGAACGATGACATGGATCTTGCGGAAGAATTTCTGGAATATATTGTTCAAACCATTTTAAAAGAGCGCAGAGAAGAATTAAAAATTTTAGAAAGGGATACTTCAAAACTCGAATCAGTGAAACGACCCTTCCCTCGAATTTCTTATGACGAAGCAGTTGATATTCTTAAAAAAAATAATATCGAATTTGAATATGGGAATGATTTAGGTGCAGCAGATGAAACTGTAATTTCAAATCAGTTTGATAGGCCGGTAATGGTGCACAGGTATCCATCAGCAGTAAAAGCATTCTATATGAAACGCGACCCTGAAAATTCTAATCTTGCTCTTGCGGTAGATGTATTAGCCCCGGAAGGTTACGGTGAAATCATAGGCGGTTCTCAAAGAGAAGATGATCTCGACCTCCTCCTTGAAAGAATTCAAGAACATAAACTTCCGCAGGAGGCATTTGAATGGTATTTGGATTTGAGAAGGTTCGGTTCGGTTCCTCATGCCGGGTTTGGTTTGGGTCTGGAAAGAACTGTAAGCTGGATTTGCGGTCTTGAACATTTACGCGAAGCAATTCCCTTTCCGAGATTGATTTACAGGAATACTCCTTAAGCAATTAGAATAATTTTATAATGAATTTAGAAATAATACTTTTTATCATTTTTTCAATCATCGCCGCAGCCTCTTCAGTTTTAATGATTACAAGACGTGATGCAGTTATCTCCGCATTATTTCTTGTCCTGAATTTTGCAGCGCTTGCCGGAATTTACCTGGTTTTGAATGCTCAGTTTATTGCTGTTGTGCAGGTTATTGTTTATGCCGGGGCAATAATGGTTTTGTTCCTGTTTGTTGTGATGCTGCTTAGACCGGAGAATGAAAAAAAAATATTAGGAGGCAATCCCAAAGTAAAAATATTTGCTTTTATAATTGCGGGTATTGTTTTAATTCAATTAGCATATCTTATCTTGAAAAGTAATCCATCTTCTGAAGTTAGTCCGGATTTAGTGAAAAGTATAAATGCAGGGACCGTAGAATCGATAGGGAGGGAGCTTTATACAAATTATATTCTTCCGGTCGAGGCAGCGGGATTTCTTTTACTTGCAGCTACTATCGGCGCTTTGGTTTTGGCTAAGAAAAAATTCGAAGGAAAGGATTCCTCCAAAGGATAAATTTTATGTCAGTACCAATTGAGTTTTATTTAATCTTAAGTGCATTTATGTTTTTTACCGGGGTTGCCGGTGTTCTTACAAGACGCAATGCAATTGTTGTCTTTATGTCTATTGAATTGATGCTTAACTCAGCCAATTTAACTCTTGTTACTTTTTCATCTTTTCTTGGAAATTCAATCGGACAGGTTTTTGTTTTTTTTGTTATGACTGTTGCAGCAGCGGAAGCAGCAGTTGGCTTGGCGATTATCATTGCACTATTCCGTAATAAACAAACAGTTAACATTGACGAAATAAATATTTTGAAGTGGTAAATATTTTAATGAACTTACTGAAAACATGATACAACTAATTTACCTTTCTGTCATTCTGCCGCTTTTGGGTTTTCTAATCAACGGGATCTTTGGCAGCAAAATTAAAAATGAAAAATTAATTGGAATTTTAGGCAGTGGTGTTATTGGATTATCATTCCTGATTGTGCTCGGTGCATTTTTCGAAACGATTGGACTACCCGCTGATCAAAGAAAAACAATTGTGCCTTTATTAAACTGGATTGATGTCGGTTTAGTAAATGTTGGTTTTTCTTATCAAGTAGATCAACTCTCTCTGATTATGGGACTCATTGTCACCGGTGTTGGATTTATTATTCATGTTTATTCCATTGGCTACATGCACGGTGATAAGGGATTTTGGAGATTCTTTGCATATATGAATCTGTTCATCTTTGCAATGATGAATTTAATTCTTGCTGATAATTTCGTCTTATTATTTCTTGGATGGGAAGGCGTAGGGCTTTGTTCATATTTATTAATTGGATTTTGGTATGACAGGAAATTTGAAAAAAGCACAACGAGTGATGCTGCAAAAAAAGCTTTTGTTGTTAACAGGATCGGCGATTTCGGATTCCTGCTTGGAATGTTTTTAATCTACCTGACTTTTGGAAGTCTAAATTTTACTGAAGTATTTCAACGAGCATCTACTTTTGATATACCAACAGTTACATTCAGCTTCATTGCATTATTTCTTTTTATAGGTGCCACCGGCAAGTCAGCACAAATCCCATTATTTGTATGGCTGCCCGATGCGATGGCAGGTCCGACGCCTGTTTCAGCATTGATTCATGCAGCAACAATGGTTACAGCAGGTGTTTACATGGTTGCTCGCTGTTCGATATTTTATGCTTCTGCTCCGGCTATTATGAGCGTCGTTGCAGTCATTGGTTTGCTGACTGCTATCTTTGCTGCCACAATCGGTCTTGTTCAAAATGACATTAAAAAAGTTTTAGCTTATTCAACGGTAAGTCAGCTTGGTTATATGTTTCTCGCTATGGGGATGGGGGCATTTTCGGCCGGGATATTTCACGTAATGACTCACGCATTTTTTAAAGCTCTGTTATTTCTTGGCGCAGGGTCGGTGATCCATTCGATGCACGATGAACAAAACATTCAGCATTTCGGCGGATTAAAAAAATATATGCCAAGGACTTCGCTTACATTTTTGATTGCTGCTCTTGCAATATCTGGCATTCCCCCCCTGTCGGGATTTTTTAGCAAAGATGAAATTCTTTGGTTTTCTTTCTCAAATGGTGGATTCTTTTTCTGGTTCTTCGGTGCTGCTACAGCATTGATCACGGCTTTTTATATGTTCCGATTGTACATACTAACATTTGAAGGTAAAGAGCGATTCGGTCACGATAAACATCCGCATGAGTCACCTGCAGTGATGACAATTCCATTAATAACTTTAGCAATTCTATCTGCAATAGGCGGTTTTATAGGGATACCTGAAATCTTTTCTGGTGAACATGGAAATGTTTTTCATAATTGGTTGGCACCGGTTTTTAAAGATGCTGAAAGGAAATTAGCTTTTTACGGTTCACACACTCATTTCGAAGAAATTCTTTTAATGATTATTTCTGTGGCAGGTGCAGCGGCATCAATTTATTTAGCAAGATATATTTATTTGAAGAATCAAAAGATCGCATTGAGTACAGCAGCTAAATTTCGTTCTGTTTATAATTTATTGCTTAATAAATATTTTGTTGATGAGGTTTATGATTCCACTGTAATTCAGCCAATTTATAAAACTTCAGAATTATTTTTATGGAAGATTGCTGATAACAAAATCATTGATGGTTTAATCAACGGCACTGCATCATTGATTAATATTTTTTCAGGTTACTTTAGAAAAATCCAAACTGGTGTTTCGCAGTTTTATGCTTTAATTATGATGCTTGGAATTGCCGTAGCATTATTCTGGATAATTTTTAGATAATATTTTTATGGAAAATAGTTTTTTAGTTTCATATCTAATTTTGCTTCCGCTGCTTGGCAGCTTAGTTTTATTATTCATTAATAAGAGTAATGAAAAGCTGATCAAGTACTTTGGTTTATTCATCTCCACTCTGGTTTTTGTTATTTCATTAATTATCTATTTTAATTTCGATTCTGACAGCGGTGAGTTCCAATTCATTCATAAAATAAATTGGATAAAAAATATTAACGTCAGTTACTTTGTTGGAGTTGATGGGCTTTCACTTCTTCTTGTATTACTTACTACATTTTTAACGCCGTTAACATTGATCTCAAGTTGGTCTGCAATTACCAAACAAGTGAAAGAGTTCACATTTTTCATGTTAGTGCTTGAAGTTGGAATGATAGGGGTTTTTGTTTCACTTGATCTCTTTTTATTCTATGTTTTTTGGGAAGCTATGCTTATTCCCATGTATTTTATAATTGGAATCTGGGGCGGGGAACAAAGAATTTATGCATCTGTAAAATTTTTCCTTTATACCATGTTTGGTTCTTTGCTAATGCTCATTTCAATTATCTGGCTGGCTGTAAATTCGGTTTCAGTACTCGGACACTTTTCAACTGATTTGATAGAACTTTATTCTGTTGCACCATCCTTTGAACAAACATTGCAGATGTGGATGTTTTTCGCATTCGCTTTTAGTTTCGCAATCAAAGTACCGCTGTTTCCGCTTCACACCTGGCTTCCCGATGCTCACGTACAAGCTCCGACCGCGGGCAGTGTAATTCTTGCCGGTGTACTACTAAAAATGGGAACTTACGGTTTACTTCGATTTTGTTTACCATTATTTCCTGATGCAAGTGTGAAGTTTGCTCCATACATTGCTGTGCTAGCGGTTATCGGAATTATTTATGGTGCTCTGGTTGCGATGGTTCAGCGTGATATGAAAAAACTCGTTGCTTACTCTTCTGTTGCACACCTCGGTTTTGTTGTACTGGGTATTTTCGCCGTTACTCAGGAAGCAGTGCAAGGGGCAATTATTCAAATGATAAACCATGGTCTTTCTACAGGAGCTTTATTCCTTTTGGTAGGGGTTATTTATGAACGTACTCATACGAGAGAAATTTCTTATTATGGTGGAATTGCTAAGATAGTTCCTTTGTTCTCTTTCGCTTTAATGTTTGCTTCTTTGTCATCTGTCGGACTGCCGGGGCTAAATGGGTTTGTTGGTGAGTTTTTAATTTTATTAGGTTCATTCAAGTCGCCTGTTTTGAATAGTTGGTGGTTTACAGTGTTTGCTTCTTCGGGAGTAATTTTCGCCGCAATATATTTATTATGGATGTACCAGCGAATTGTTTTCGGGGAAGTCACAAACCCAAAATTGAATGATATATCCGATATGAATAAAAGAGAAATGCTGGTGCTTATTCCAATTTTTATTTTTATAATTTGGATAGGTATTCAACCAAATACATTTTTGAAAGTTTCTGACAAATCAACAAAAAAATTAATACATCAGGTTTATCATCCGATTAATAGTGAGAACAAGCCCGTAACAGATGTTAAATAACAATTTGATTTTTCTAAAAGATGTAAACAGATTATAATTTATTAAATATGATAAGCATTGAAAATTTAATTTATACTCTCCCATTGATAATAATATCATCTGGTATTTTATTGTCCGTGATCATAGAAATGTATTCTAATAAAAGTGAAAATATATTACCGTGGTTTTCCCTTTTTCTCTTTACACTTTCTGCGATCTACGCTCTGTACTCAATTAATTCTGTTTCTGTTGTTTTTCAAAATATGATTAATACCGGAGGCAATGTTAATCTATTTTATTTTATTTTTTGCTCAGGCTCGGCTATCGTTACTTTACTTTCAATTAGCTACCTAAAAAAGTACGGCGCATATTTTGGCGAGTATTTCATTCTCCTTCAAACTTCCGTCCTAGGAATGATGCTTATGGCAGCAGCCAGAGACCTTTTTGTGGTTTTCCTCGGACTTGAAATTATGTCTGTTTCATTTTATGTACTAGCGGGATTAAACAGAAAAAGATTATCAGCTAATGAAGCTTCACTTAAATATTTTTTACTGGGTGCTTTTGCTACAGGATTCCTCGTCTATGGTATTGCTTTAATCTACGGATCTGTACATACGACTTCAATTCAAATTATCTCATCTAAGTTTGCAGATTTGTCGGCCAACATTTTATTTATGGGAGGGATTTTATTATTCTTAATTGGATTTTCATTTAAAATCGCTGCGTTTCCATTTCACATGTGGGTACCTGATGTTTACCAAGGCGCTCCAACAACCGTTTCAGCATTATTTTCTACTGGAGGCAAAGCTGCGGCGTTCAGTGCAATCATGGTGGTGTTAGCAGTTATGTTTACCGGCAGCGGGCAAAATCAATTTACTCCCTACCTTGCAGTAATCTCAACACTTTCAATGCTTTATGGCAGCATAGTCGCTATTGCACAAACTGATATTAAAAGAATGCTTGCATATTCTTCAATCGCACATGCCGGTTATATGATCATCGGATTAAGCGCAGGCAATGCTTTAGGGGTGGCAGGGATAATTTTTTATTTGGCTGCTTATACTTTTATCAACCTTGGTGCATTCGGTGTCGTTTCAATTATTGAAGGTGAAGATGAAAGTAACCTTACAATTGATTCATACAGTGGATTGAATAAAAAAGTCCGATGCTTGCAGCATTACTTGCGATATTCATGTTTTCCCTGGCTGGCATCCCTCCCTTTGCAGGATTTTTTCGGTAAATATTATGTTTTTATTGCAGCTATAAAAGCAGACCTCACATGGCTTGCGATACTTGGAGTTTTTCAAGCGCTATTAGTGCTTATTTCTATTTGCGAATAGTTGTGGTGATGTATTTCAAAGAGTCAAGTTCTGATTTTAAAATTGAAAAATCCAGCACGGCAAACCTTGCAATAATCATTTCTGTTTTATTCGTAGTTTTATTAGGCGTCGCACCCGGTAGTTTAATTGATTTAATCACTTCATTTTTGAAGTGATAGATTATTTTGAAAGAATGATGTTCACATGATTCCCGTCTATTCTACAAGTCAGCTTCGGGAAATAGATGAATATGCTATATCCTACCTAAAAATTCCTTCTTTAATTTTAGTGGAAAATGCAGCGTTAGAAATTTTTCATTTTATTACGGATGCAAATTTTCAATTCGGAATCAATCCTTCTGTTGGAATAATCTGTGGTAAAGGAAATAACGGTGGTGATGGTTTCGCCGTTGCAAGACATTTATCCAACGCGGGTTTTAATGTAAAGGTGCTACATACCCATTTACCCGATCAGATGAGTGCTGATTGTAGAATCAATTTCCAAATTATACAAAATTTAAAATCAATCAATAAAAATATTTCAATAAAGAAAATCAATTCTGCTAATGATGTTCAATCAATTAAAAATTCCGATCTTATTATTGATGCACTATTCGGCAGCGGGTTTTCGGGGGACTTAAAAGATCCATATGATAAAATTATTCGCAAGCTAAATGATTTTAAATCCATAAAAATAGCAATTGATATTCCTACTGGATTAAATGCTGATAACGGATTTACAAAGCTCGCTTTTAAGGCTGATTATACTGTAACTTTAGGCGAACTCAAACCGGGATTGTTTTTTAATTTTGGTCCGCATTATTCTGGCGAAGTTACGAAAGGCAACATCGGCGTAAGTGAAAAAATTTTCGACAACCTTATTCCTACCGCTTACTTAATTGAACCTGAAGATGCACTTCAATCGCTGCCGGTTAAGATTAAAAATTTAAACAAATACAGTGCTGGTAAAGTGTTGACTATCGCCGGGTCAGGAAGTTTACCGGGCGCAGCTTCACTTACGGCAAGAACAGTTTTAAAAGCTGGGGCTGGTGCAAGTATTCTTACTTTCCCAAAATCTGTTAGAAATCTTATTCACAAAAAGCTTTCAGAAGTTGTTGTTCAAACTTATGAAGATCAACTAAGTGAAAATTTTATAGAAACAGCAATCGGAGAATTAGAGGCTAAACTAAATTGGGCTGATGTGGTGGCAATTGGTCCCGGGCTCGGCAGAAGTGAAGCCACTCAGAATGCGATTCTAAAAATTCTTAAACGAAAAAGAAAATATTTATTGGTTATTGATGCTGATGCAATTTATGCTTTGAGCAATCGCAAATATAAATTGCTCGACCTGCGGAACTCTATACTTACACCCCACCATGGCGAGTTTTCAAATCTATTAGGTATTAGTCTTTCAGATCTGCAGAATAATATTTTTAATTATGGCAGGAATTTTTCAACGTCAACAAAATCAATACTTGTATTGAAAGGCTCGCCAACAATTATATTCACCCCATCTGGTGAAATATTCATTAATACTGTGGGAAATCCCGGATTGGCAAAATTTGGAAGCGGGGATGTTCTTACAGGAATGACAGCTGGAATTTTAGCACAGCATAAAGATATCGAGAAGGCTGCAATAGCGGCAGTTTATTTACACAGTTTAACTGCTGATATACTAAAGTCAGAGATGACTGAATATTCATATAGTGCCGAAGATTTAATTAAGTCAATACCAAAAGCGATAATGTTTTTAAGGAAATCCATTGAAATTATTAACTGAGAAGAATAGTAAATCATTAGTTTATATCTCACTGATTATTTATTGGATAATACTGATTAGTGCTACTTCAATTCCGGCCGATTCAGTTCCAACCACAGGCGTTAGTGATAAGATTGAACATTTTTTAGCATACTTTATTCTTACAATTTTATTAGCGAGTACACTTATCATGCAGAATAAATTTTCTAATCTTAAAAAACATTATCTATTAAGTACATTAATTATCGGAATAGTTTACGGTGCGATAGATGAATTGCACCAACTAATTGTTCCGGGACGAAGTTGTGAATTACTTGATTGGTTGTCAGATGTTGGGGGAGTGATGCTTGGAATAATTTTCGTTAAAGCTTTATTAGTAAAATTTTTACTAATTTATTCTGATTCACGGAACCTTTCATAAAAAATATTGTTCAAGATCAAAACAAATAATAATTGTTTCGAACAATAAATAAATTGAAGAGGTTCAATTATGGCATTTATAAAATCACCTAAAGCTGATTTACGATCAAAGTATTTGAGGTATCTTCAAATCTCATTTATTATTTCACTCTTGTTTTTGATAGCAGCGTTTAAATATTTCCCGGAACTTGAGATGACTAAACAGTTCCAAAATAATTCTCAGGAATTATTCATTGTTGAAAACATTCTGCAAACAAGACAAGAAACCAAACTGCCGCCTCCGGCAAAACCACCTATATTAATCGAAACGATAAATGATGAGCTTCTTGAAGATATTGAAATTAATTCAACCGAGCTGAATGTGAACACACTAATAAATTCACAAACCCCGCCAATATTGGATAATCACAAAACGATTGAACAAGAAACTGATTATATATTTAAATTTGTTGAGCAGCTGCCTGAACCAATTGGGGGGATAGCGTCTATCCAAAATCGAGTAATCTATCCTGAATTAGCTATTCGCGCTGGTATTGAAGGAAAGGTGGTAGTAATCGCACAAATTGATGAATTTGGAAATGTAATGAGTGCACAAATCCTCAAAAGTCTTGGAGCCGGTTGTGATGAAGCGGCGCTTACAGCCGTTTTGAACACCAGGTTTTTACCCGGAAAGCAGAGAGGCAAAGCTGTTAAAGTTGAAATGAAAATCCCGGTGATTTTTAAACTTCAGTCCATAAATTGAACTTTGTACTAATTTTGGGAACAAATAATAAAATAATTTGTTAAAAGAATAAAAAGTTGTTTGACATAAGTAATATGATTTCTTAACTTGAACCACTAATTTTAAGCCTTTAAGGAGATTTAACAATGGCATTGAAAAAATATTTCAAAGCAGATTTAAGAGCAAAGTATTCAAGGTATTTTGAAATATCACTGATTGCTTCGCTTGCTCTATTAATTTTTGCTTTTAAGTTTTTCCCCAAATTTGATGGGAAAGATATAAAGGTTGATGGGCCACAGGAATTATTTACAGTTGAAGATATTCAACAAACAAAGCAGGAGAATAGACCTCCCCCACCTCCCAAACCACCTATCCCGATTGAAGCTCCGTCTGACGAGGTACTAGAAGATATTGATATCGCAAGTACAGATATTGATATCAATGCTAATGTAGAAGCACCCCCTCCACCTCCAAAAGAAGAGAAGAGAGTTGTAGAGGAAGAGCCAACTTACTTTGTAGCGGTTGAAGAAATGCCCGAACCGATCGGTGGAATTTCTGCGATCCAGAGTAAAATTGTTTATCCTGAAATTGCAAAACGCGCAGGAGTAGAAGGGAAAGTGTACGTTCTCGCTTTTGTTGATGAAAATGGAAATGTAACAGATGCAAAAATTATTAAAGGACTTGGAGCAGGTTGTGATGAAGCAGCGCTTGACGCTGTAAAGAAAACTAAATTTAAACCTGGTAAGCAAAGAGGAAAACCCGTTAAAGTGCAGGTTTCAATTCCGATTGTATTTAGGCTTCAATAGTTTTTAAGGCGTCGAAGAGACGCCTTTTTTATTTGCTGTTTTGTATATAGTGAGCGACACAATTGTGGTTCTGTCTTTGTATAGATTGGTAATTTATTTAATTTTGGACCAATCAAATTTCAAATTAATCATTTAACCGTCTGAAAATTATTTTCAATGGTTCTTTCAAAATTTAGCTTTTCGATGATAAAATTCTCATTCAAACTGCAATAAAAATGAAAAAGTTTTTTATCACATTTTCAATGTCCACGCTGTTGCTGTTTCAATTGTGCTTCCTGTATTTTATAAAGTATTCCATCCTTCAACTGCCGCTTAGTCATTTTACATTTTTAACCATTGGTAATTTCATAAACCTATTCAGTACTTTGTTGCTAGTTACAGGATTCATAGTTTATGTTTATTCCGGTGCTAAGAATGAAACTGAGCAATTTCTTTATTCATTTACAATCATTCTGATATTCTTACTTTCGTTGGCTGCATTTTCCACCCAAATAAAAATTCCATTTAGTGATGTTTATTTATTGACTCAAACATTGGATAAAATCATAATAGCTGCTCTGTTTGAATTCTACCAGTTTTTTTTATTTTATTTTGCAATGTTTCTCTGGATGAAGGTTATCGGTAGGAAAGAATTGGTAGTTGTTTATAGTTTATTTAATACAGGTGTTACAGCAATTCTTATCATAATCATTGGGTTTATTTATGTATCAACTTTCACACAGGCAAAAATAAATTTATCAGAAGGTCAAAATAAAAAGCATAGAATTGGGGTGGTGTTAGGTGCAGCAGTATGGTCGGATAACCAACCCAGCCCGAGTTTGAAGGCACGAGTGGATAAAGCGATAAAATTATTTAGCGACAAAAAGATTGATATGATTCAACTAACAGGCAGCCATGCTCCCGGTGAATTAAGCGAGTCCGATGTTGCGTTCGATTATATTATGAAGAGCGATATCAACCCTAAATTTATATGGAAAGAAAATCGAACCACTTCAACCTTGGAGCAAATTCAGTTTATAAGAAATGAAATACTTACCAGAAAAGATGTGGGTGAAATTACAATTATTTCTGATACGTATCATCTGCCAAGAGTGATGGAGATAGCTAATTTCTTTAAATTGAAAGTCAATGTTGTTGCCTCTGATATTGAATTTAAGTTTGAAAGTAAAGCTCAGAATCAAATTCGAGAGACTATTGCAATAATCATTTTCTGGCTATTTGGTTTGTAAATGTTCGTCCATAAAATCAATAAATAAAATGAATAAGATTTCTAAAAGAAGGTTTATCAGGGAAAAAGTATTACAGATATTGTATGCGTATGAATTAAATAATCAATCGCTTAGTGAAACAATGAATCTGATCTTAAAAGAAATCAAAGATAAGAAGGAAAGGGAATTTGCAGAATTACTCGCTTCACGTGTAATAACCAATAAAGCTGAAATAGATAAAAAAATTAGTCTTTTCGTTGATAATTGGGATATGAGCCGCGTTGCTCTCATTGATAAATTACTTCTGCGTATGGGGCTTTGTGAAATTCTATATTTCCCGGATATACCGCCTAAAGTTTCTATAAACGAAATAATAGAAATCGCAAAAATATTCAGTACCGCGGGAAGCGGGAAGTTTATCAATGGAATACTTGATGCAATTTTATCTGATTTGAAATCACATGATATTTTGCAGAAAGAAGGAAGGGGTTTAGTTGAGGAATCAATTAAAGATCGCCGCAAAAAAAATGATCAATGAAAGAACGTAGTAAAATATTTGTCTGGTCGCTTTTTGATTTTGCCAATACATCTTTTTCCATCGTAGTTGTTACTTTTCTTTATGCAGTTTACTTCAAGAAGTCAGTAGCACAAGGGTTACCAATCGGTGATCTATACTGGAGTATTGGAACAAGTTTGTCAATGATTATTACTGCCTTTATTGCTCCTGTACTCGGTGCTATTGCCGACTACTCAGCAGGTA
This sequence comes from Ignavibacteriales bacterium, assembly GCA_016709155.1. Lineage (NCBI taxonomy): Bacteria > Pseudomonadati > Ignavibacteriota > Ignavibacteria > Ignavibacteriales > Ignavibacteriales bacterium. The sequence goes on from JADJEI010000013.1 coordinate 863,833, forward strand.
AAAAAAGATTTCTTCTCTTCTTTACAATTCTTTGTATTGTTAGCACCGCATTGCTTTACTTTGTTGGTGAAGGACAAGTTTTTTGGGGGATACTAATTTTTGTTTTAGCAAATGTTGGCTTTGAAGCAGGTCTGGTTTTTTATGATGCATTTCTACCGGAAATAACTTCACCAAAAAATTATGGACGCGTCAGCGGTTACGGTTTTGGGATGGGGTACCTTGGATCTCTTGTGACTCTTGCTATTGTTTATCCTTTTATTCAAAGTGGAGATATTACCACGACTTTCCCTGTATCGGCAGTTTTTTTCTTGCTTTTTTCTTTACCATTATTTCTTTTTCTCAAAGATTCCAGGGTAGAGGTTCAGAATAAACAATCTTATTTGAAGATTGGTATTTCGAGAGTATGGACTACGATTACTCACCTGAAAAATTATAAAAATCTAGCGATGTTTCTTCTCGCTTATTTTTTTTATATCGAAGGAGTTAATACTGTAATTTTTTTCTCCGGGAATTATGCAAGCACTACTCTCGGATTCTCTAATTCTGAACTGCTGATTTTTTTCCTGACTGTTCAGACTACTGCTATTGTCGGCTCGGTTATTTTTGGAATTCTGGCTGACTCAATCGGTCAAAAAAAGGTTATTGTGATATCACTGCTAATGTGGTTAGCAACGGTATCGCTTGCATTTCTTATTGAAGATAAAAATGGATTTTATATTGTCGGATTGATCGCAGGCAGTGCAATGGGTTCAAGTCAATCAGCCTCCCGGAGTTTAATGTCTAAGCTGACTCCACCCGATCGGAAAACGGAATTTTTCGGATTTTATTCTTTCTTCGGGAAAAGCTCAGCGGTAATCGGACCGCTTGTGTTCGGCTTAGTAAGCTTCCTTTCGGGCAATCAAAGATTGGCGATTATTTCGATTGGAGTTTTTTTCCTTGTTGGACTTTTGATTCTATCTAAAGTTAAAGAGTAATAATACGCTCCTTAATTTTTTATGAGATAAATCGGTCTTCCGATAAGTTTGGTTTTATTCCACTCGAAAGTTTCTGTTTGTTTCATTTCTCTTTTGTCGCATTGTTCATACTTGCAAAATTTGCAAAGAGCAGGGAGGCAGTAATCAAAGTGAATTTTTAATTGAAGTCTCGGAAATTTCTTTAGCAGTAATTCTTCAATTTCATTTTCCTCGGTATGTGATTCTCTGATGGAAAAATAATAAGGCATGATCAAATGAAAATCTAAAAATATTTTATCGCCCGAAATCCAGAAGCGAAGTTCGTGGATATCAATCCAATAGACTTTTTTAATTCTAATAAGTTCGTTTGATATCTCCTCAAGCATTTTAATATCAGTCTCGTTCATCAAACCACCCACTGATTCCCTCATTAATTTGAAACCTGTAAACAAAATATTTAATGCAACACCTATAGCAAAAATCGGATCGAGAATTGTATAGTCGGTAATCATCACTAAAATTATTCCAATCAAAACACCGATGCTTGTGAATGAATCGGTAAGCACGTGCTTTCCATCTGCTGTAAGTGTGATTGAATTAGTTTTCTTTCCTATGCGGATAAGATAATATCCAAGAATCAAATTAATTACTGCAGCGCCTGTTACTACAATAACGCCTGTATCAAGACTTTTTAATTCTGATGGGATTAGAATTGCTTTTACGGATTCAAAAATTATATAAAGCGCTGCAAATACAATTAAAAATCCTTCGATACCGGCGGAGAAGAATTCCACTTTACCATGCCCGTAAGGATGTGATTCATCGGGGGGCTTTGAGCTAAGAATTATACTGTAAAGTGCAATTGATGTAGCGATAACATGTACAACTGATTCGGCAGCATCGGAAAAAATAGCTTCGGATCCTGTAATAAAATATGCGCCGGATTTTGCGATGAACATTCCTACACCTACCGACAGCGAAATATAGGCTGCTTTTTTTCTAAGTCTTATTTCTTCCTGCATTGTCTCCTCTGAATAAAAATTAAGTCTAAATTGATTTTAGAATTTTTCCTGCTTGAATTAATACCTCATCCTTTTTAGCAAAGCAAACCCGAATGAGTTTTTGCGAATTATTTTTTGAATAAAACGGTTGAAGCGGTATTACTGCAACTCCAATTTCTTTTGTGAGCCATTCAGAAAATTCCATATCGTTCTGATCTGATATCTGAGAATAGTCAAGCAATTGAAAATAAGTGCCCCTTGCCGGTTCGGCTTTGAATCTTGATCCGCTGATAGAATGTAAAAACAAATCCCGTTTCTTCTGATAAAAATCATTCAAACTTAAATAATTATTTTCATTCAGAAGAAATGTTGAGTAAGCATGCTGCACCGGAGTATTGACTGCAAAAACAATAAACTGATGTATCTTTTTAATTCATTCATCAAATATTCAGGAGCGCAGCAATATCCAACTTTCCAACCGGTTGTGTGAAATGTTTTTCCGAATGATGAGATAACAAAACTTCTTTTATTCAATTCGGTCGAACTGCTGATACTAAAGTGGGGCATTCCATCGAATGTAATGTGCTCGTAAACTTCATCACTAATTATTAAAATGTTTGTTCCTTCAGTTAATTGTTCGAGCATTTTAATATCATATTCAGTAATCACACTGCCTGTCGGGTTGTGAGGTGAATTGATTATGATCGCTTTTGTTTTTCTGTTAATCTTTTTTTTTATATCACTCCAATCGAAATTGAATTCTCCGGCAGTCAATTGAGAATAAATTGGTACCCCACCGTTTGCAATTACTGCAGGAACATACGAATCATAAGCCGGCTCAATGATTATCACTTCATCACCGGAGTGAATGACGGTTGAGATAGCTGTATAAAGAGCTTGCGTTGCACCTGCTGTAATGGTTATCTCCGTTTCAAAATTATATTCAGCTTTGTATTGGGTTAATATTTTTTCTGAAATAGTTTTTCTAAGTGAAGGTAATCCAGGCATTGGCGCATACTGATTCATTCCCTCCTTCATAAATTTATGAACGAGTTCGATTAGCTGTTCTGAACAATTAAAATCAGGAAAACCTTGTGAAAGATTAATAGCTTTATAGTCAGCCGCCATTTTAGACATTATTGCAAAGATGCTTGTCCCGGTTGAAGGAAGTTTAGACTGAATAGAAATATTTTGTTTAATCATATTTAATTTATTTGAAATATATTTTCAGAAGGACGAAGGTTATTATAAATATTCTTTAATTGATCATAAGCAAAACGATTACCACGATGTGCGGCATACCTGTATAGTTTTACAGCTTCGGCAATATTTTGTTTTACAAACTTCCCGGTTTGATAACAATAGGCAAGTGTAACTTGTGCAAGAATTGATCCCTCATCGTTCAATTTATTTAAATCGTTCAAAAGATTATCAGCAGAAAATGAAATATCATCAAATATAACGGCGGCAATCAGACGAACTTCAGCTTCTTTGTTGGCTAAAGATTTTGCTTTTTGCCAAATATTAATTCCTTCTTGTTTATTTTCAGCAGAATATTTTCCGGTGTAAGTGATCAGACCAAGCTCGACGAGTGCAGGAAGATAATTACGGTCGGCTGATTTTGTTAATAAATTTATTGCATCTTGAATTGCAATTGATTGATCAAAGCCAAGTGATGATAATGCGTACCAGACAAACATTGCTTCTGCATTTTCTTTATCAGATTTAAGTTGAACAAGTTTTAGCAAACTCTTATTTACGCTCAACTGCCACAGTAGATACAGCCCTTTGGGCGAGTCAAGACGTGCAGCCCTGACGTAATAGGCAGCGGCGGTTATTAAATTTTTTGAATAGTGAATTCCAGATTCATACAGGCGACCGAGCATTACCATTGCTTCCGGGTTTCCGAACTCGGACGACTTTAACAAGTAAGCGATCTGATCGCTATTGAAATTTAATGTTGAATCAGAAAAATTGAGTGAATCTTTTTGTTCATCTGTAAGGGAGGAGGTCAAATCTTCTAATAACATTTCATTGGTTACATTGATCGCAGTATCGTTTGTAGTTTCAAAATTAATAAAGACGAGACCGAGATTTGATGAGATATCCGAATCTATTTTTTTTATCCGCAGGATTTGTTTCAGACAAAGTTGATGGGACATATTCTGTGGTATCTTTAGGTGTATATTTTTTTAGTATCTCAGGAATAATTTCTTTAGCCGGTTCAAAACCCGCATCGGAAGACTTTTTAATCCAATAGTAAGCATCTGCCCAATTAGCTTTTACAACCAAGTCATCAGTATAGAATATTCCCAGAATATGCTGAGCTGCAGGCATACCTCCGATTGCAGCGAATCGAAAATATTTGAATGCTTCGAATGGATTCCAATCAACACCCCACCCATTTAAGAGTAATATGCCGTAGTTGAATTGCGCGGCGGTTAGTTCTTTATCAGCGGCTTTCTTAATCCAGAAAGCACCTTTTATCGTATCGGCGGCCACACCTTCGCCGAGCAAATATCTTATGCCGAGTTCGTGTTCTGCAAAAGGATCACCGCTGTTGGCTGCTTGAATTAAATGGAATTGCTGCCAAAGTTGATAGGATGGATCGGGCTGATAGAAATAATTCCTTCTCTCAAAGATATTTTTATTTTTAAAAGCGAGACTTTGTGTGCTGTCTTGTGCAAACGATACTGTTGATAAAATGAATATCAGTAAACAGATATTTAGGAAATAGTGATTGAAAGCCGGGAACAATAATTAATCCAATTTTTTTGATTGAATAAATAGTTAAACATTGACGAAATCGCAAGTGATTTTCAAATGGCGAATTAAAAATATAAAAGTATTGAAAGAGGCGGAATGGAATTATTAAACCCTGTCACGAAGTGGTTTCACACGAGGATAGGTGAGACTGCCGAATAAAGGGAAAATATTTTCGTGAGAATAAAAAGGAATGTTTTACAAAAATTTACAACTGCAGCACGCAGTAAAACGTACTCCTCAAATAAATATATTTATTTATTATAATTCTTCCGAGCGACGTGATAAATGTAGATTTAGAGGGATTTAAAATTACAGGATAAAGACAAATGTCATGGGTCTGTGTGACAACTTGACGGGTCTTTTAAGTGAGAGAAGTTACAAGCCAATAGGAGAGCAATAGGAGTGAAATAGGTGAGCAATAGGTGTTTAGGCTTAAAATATCAAAAAAATGGACTTTGTAATTACTGTCCAATTGTATTCTTGACTAAATGGCAGACTCTGGATGTGAAAAAATTTAGTCTAAAAAACAGCAACAAAAGCTGAAAGGGATAAACAAAGGAAAGAGGAAGGAAAACGCGAAGATAAAAATAAAAAGCAGTGAACGCAGCAAGCAAAATCACCAATCACTTTTCTGTCATTCCCTAAATCTTTTCTCCAGCTTACATCTTCATTATGCTTTAACATTTCGCGGCTAAGAATATTGGAGGCATCAATAAAAGCATTTTGCTTTCGGCTTCGTGTACCTTCTAATGCTGCTTTATCTTCTACACAGCCAGATACTATTCAACTCTAATTATAGAATACTCAACAGCATAGTTTATTAAATCACTTTTAAGTGAAAGAGACTTATGATGGCATAGCCACATCCGTCATTCTTGTGCAGACAGGAATCCACTGATTATTAAGCAGATTCCCGTTGCATTGCCGCGAGAATGACAAACGGCTTGGAAGCAATTTTTCAGAATTCTCTGAAAATAATTTAGTCTGAACAAAATGCGTAAATATTTTTTTTGTTAGTTCGGGTGGCATTTTATAATTGCTTTCATAAATAGTATCCTAATTTTCAATAAATAAATTTTGAAGATTCCATCTCCATCTGAAGTATTACATAAGGTTGATGCTATACAATAGGTTACAGTAAAGTATAAAAATGCTTTTTCATTGAGCGACTAATAAAACTAAGCTTTTTATTGTAATATTTTCTGGGTCTAAGAATATTAGCGGATTCACCGAAGTTGTCAGGCTAATTAAGTTTTTTGACAGTAGCAAAAAAGTCACTTTTATTTATTTTGAAATACTATTAATTAAAAAGATTAGCTTCAGAGGAAGTCTTTACCAAATTACCTAGTAGGGAATGAATTGTATTGTCCGGATGTGTGGAGAGGAACAAAAGACTTTAAAAATAATAACAATAAGGAGATTTTATGGCATTTTTACGAACGCATTCGATTCAGGTTCATAACACACATGGGGTTGCACTTTATATCTTCACTACGATAATACTATTACTACTGGGATTTCAAAACATATATCCCGATGGCACCGATTCATTGGACACGAAACTTTACTCAACACTTGCGGTTTACGGGTTTACAGGTACTATTGAGGCGAAGTTCATTCAAGAGCTAAATCGTCCAATCGATCAAAAAAGAGCTGATCTCGGTCGGTTATTATGGTTCGATATACTAACTGGGCTGAACGATGACAACACTCTGCGGTGGTTGTCACTCACCGACAAATGGTTTTGGAGACACTCAACCAATCGCCATTGGCATTGACAACAATCTCATCGTAGGACCTAGCCGTACTGGACCGCGCAATCAACGTCGGTCACCAATCGCAGTTAATACAGCATTGTATCCTAATCTTATGTGGAATTCACGGTTTGCATCCTTGTCCGGTAATCCATTTGACAACAGTGCCGGATTTCTTTTCCCACCTCCCGAGGGACTGACACTGTCCTACCTTCCGCACCTGCTGGTTGCACAAGCTTTCATTCCTCCTACCGAACGTGTCGAGGCTGCCGGATTCAACTTTCCAGGCAGCAGCACCGATATCCGGAACGAGGTATTGCGCAGATTAAACGATAATCCCGAATATAGAAAATTATTCAAGCAGGCGTTCCCGGAGATATCGAGAGATCAGCCTATCAACTTTGACCACTGTGGGAAAGCAATCGCGGAATTCGAGTTCACTCTGATTTTCTCTAATGCACCGCTCGACCGTTTTGCACGAGGACAAAAAAATGCATTAACAATTAATCAAAAAAAGGCGCACTGTTGTTCTTCGGGAAAGCTGGATGTGTACGATGTCATCAGGTTTCGGGAGAATCCAACGAGATGTTCAGTGATTTCCGTATGCATGTGATTGGCGTTCCGCAAGTAGTCCCAACATACAGCAATGTGGTTTTCGATGGACCTGGTGCAAACGAAGATTTTGGTCTTGAGCAGGTTACAGGTATCGAGACAGATCGTTATATGTTTCGCACTGCACCTCTTCGAAACGTAGCGGTGATGCCTGCTTTTATGCATAACGGCGCATTCGTCCAACTGGAAGATGCGATTCGTCACCATTTGGATCCCTATAAGTCTGCACGAAACTACAGCCCAAGTTCGCTTCCACCAGACTTACAAGGCCCTCTTGGCCCAATCGAACCTGTGCTTGCCAGGCTTGATCCCCTTTTGCAGTCACCAACTGAGCTATCACACAAGGAGTTCACTGATCTTGTTGACTTTGTGAGAAACGGTTTACTTGATCCACGGGTACTTCCACAGCACTTGAAGAAACTCATTCCGAATGAAGTGCCGAGCGGCAGTCAGACAATGACTTTTGAGTTCAACCTTTCACAACCTGGATTTGATAACGAAACTACCTTTTCTGTTGAAAAGGAAATTACAGTCCCCTTGGAGTTTAAGCTATTGCAGAACTACCCCAACCCTTTCAACCCTTCAACATCAATCAGTTATGGATTGAACGAAGATGCGGATGTCTCCATAATTATTTATAATGCGTTAGGTCTGGAAATTGCTACTCTTGTTAATAACTCACTGCCAAAAGGATTCCACAGCGTAGTTTGGAATGGTACAGATAACTCCGGTAATCAAGTTACAAGTGGAATATATTTCTATAGAATGGTTACAGGCAGTTTTGTAGAAACCAAAAAAATGATACTATTAAAGTAAAATTAAGTTAGCTATGCTTACTTTTTATTTTTATAATGTCCTTTTTCTATTTTTTATGTCACTATTTTTACAAATGACAATCTATGACAATCCCATCAACCGGGATAATGCCTAAAATGAAAGGAAGACTTTTATGTACTTGATACTAAAAAATTTGAAACACAGAAGCCGTAAATTTAAGGTTACCTGGCACATACAACGAATTTTCGTCGCCTTGATTGTGCTTCTGACTTCCTCAGCTACCGCTCAATGGAACACTCAGAGTCCCATTCCGACTTTTCTGGATGTTAGAGGCATTGCTGGCTTCACGGATCCGCATGTCTTTATTGCCACAGACGATAATTCATTTGATGATGGTGGTTCTTTGTTTGAATCTACAGATGGCGGAATCAACTGGATTCAAAGAAACATACCTATCAGCCTTAGTAACCCATTTTATGGGCTCTTCTTTCTCGATAGCCAAAACGGATGGGTTTATGGTAACGATAATTATCGAACTACCGATGGAGGAATAACATGGACTCAGCTTCCCTTTCTCGGCTCAACTTACTTTATGAAATTTTATACAATAAACTTTGGTTTAGCAACCGGGAACTTCGGGAGATATATCAGTCGTGACGGCGGACTTTCCTGGGAGCCATCGCCTAACGATATGTTTGCTTTCGACTTTACCAGCGATCTAATTGGATTAGGCGTTTCTGAAACTTCAGTTTTTCGTTCAACTGATGGTGGAGCTACATTTGCACCTGCGTATAACGGTAACGCCAAGACAGTATCGTTTCTTAGCAATACTTTAGTGGTGGGAATTGCCGATGATATTTTTATACGATCAACAGATGGCGGGTTAACATGGAATGATGGAACACCAGCCGAAGGCAGAGACCATCTTGTGGCAATATCCGGTAATGTTGTTCTTGCCTGGGGAAGAGCCGGCACCTTCCCGGATTTCGATGATCGTATTTTCAGATCATCTGATGGGGGTCAGTCTTGGACAGACCTTGGCGAAGTAATGGACCCGGGACCGTATGCAACTCCCTTTGCATTTGCAGTTCCTGATCCGCAAACTGTGGTCGCTACTGATGGTGCAGGCAATATGTTCTATTCCGGCGATGAAGGCCAAAACTGGACTCTTGTATTTGATTCTCCTAATGGTTTACAGCCAGGTTATCTAAGCAGCGTAGTACCTTCATTTACAGATGCACAAACCGGCTATTACGGTTATGGTCCTGGATTTATTATTAAGACAACAAATGGAGGTGCATCATGGTCTCAGATTTCCAGTGGTTCGGGAAACTCTATAAATGATATTGATAGATTTGCAAATGGGAAATTATTAGCTGTTGGTGATGTCGGAACTATTTTGACTAATCTAAATGGTACTTCACCCTGGCTGCTTCAATCTCAAATTACACAGTACAACATAAAGGCAGTGCAGGTAGTAGGTACTAACGAGGCAGTACTTATCGACGAAATTGGACAAGTATTTATGAGCAATGATGGAGGTGAGAACTGGACAATTACAAACACGATACCTCCAGGTCTTTCGCCGGCAGAGGATATTCACTTCAGCACACTCATGGATGGCTGGGTAATCGGACAGGGAGGAGATTGCCTGCTTCATACAAGCGATGGAGGCAATACATGGATTCCGGTTACGGATTTCGGTGGTGCTTATGTATCTGTTGATGTGGAAGGAGCGAACATTTGGGCAAATAATATTACCGGAATATTTTACAGAAGCACTGATAACGGAGCTACCTGGACATTAGGGTTTCTTCCTAACAGTCCATTTCAAATACTGGATATGGATTTTTATGATGAGAACATTGGTTATGCAGTGGGTTGGGGCGGTAAAGCTTATCGAAGCGATGATGGCGGGGCTAACTGGCAGGTTTTACCAACACCAAACGAAGATGATTATCTTACAGATATTTATTTGATCGGACCAAATGAATTATGGGTCAGCACAAACTCGAATGCAGCATACTACTCATCCAATGGCGGGCAAGGCTGGGCTGTTCTGGAAATCGGTTCAGAAGGTTTCGGCAGTTTCTCAGCTATCACAGCAAGTGCAGATGGTGATGCATGGACAGGAGGTTTCCAGGGCTACATAGAGCATTTTACAGGAGAACCTCCACCCCCATTGAATCAGCCTCCGACTGCATCTTTTACTTATACTTCTAATGGTTTAACGGTTGATTTCATTGATTCCAGCACAGACATTGACGGTACAATTTTAGAATGGGCTTGGGACTTTGGTGATGGTTTATTTTCAACCGAACAGAATCCAACACACACTTATGACACGGCAAACACTTATATTGTCCAGCTAACCGTTACTGATGATGACGGCGATAGCGATTCTACAATACGCATTATCACTGTTCAGCCCAACCCGGGGGGCACATTCGGCGACTTCACAGAAGTAACGCCGCTTGATTCAATATTTGTTACGCCGGAAGATGAAGATTTTTGGGTAATCACTACAGCACCGGCTGACTATGACAGTGATGGAGATCTTGATATTGCAGTGCTTGGCTATTATGTTGTTTACAATCAGAGTGTTGAATACCGTTTATTATTATTAGTGAATAATGGACCGGCAGATTCAACTCATTGGGATTTCAGTTACATCAATGTGCCGCTTGGAATATTAACCACAGGATCATCAGACATGGCGTGGGGTGATGTGGATGGGGATGGTGACCAGGATTTAGCAGTTGGAACAGATGGCGCGACAGTTATCTATCTTAACGATAATGGAACACTCATACTTAGTGACACTAATCTTCCCGGTTACTGGGAAGATAACAGTCAGGCAGAATTTGATTTGCGGTCTATTACCTGGGCTGATTTTGATAATGATGGCGACCTTGATATCCTGATACCTTCAGTTTTTGATGATACAACTTTCTCCTATAAAACAACTTTGATGCGTAATGATAGTGCCAACGGAACAGGGGGTACTATTTTTACGGAGACAGACTCAGTATTCGCGCCGACTTCACACGCCAATAGCACCTGGGCTGACTTTGATAATGACCAGGATCTTGATTTGCTGCTTGTGAATATGGCACCAAACACCGATGAGGGTTTTATACGTCGTTACCGAAATGACGGTAATGGAAATTTCTTCGGCGAGGATATACTTGATTCGCTGACAATCGAACATGGTGATGCTCAGTGGGGGGACTATGATGCTGATGGCGACCTTGACATACTTGTGGCTGGAAACATTTTGGAAAACGGTATATATAATCTTGCACTTCGAATTTATCGGAATGACAATGAGAGCTATATTCCAATAGAGGTAATATCCTGCGTTCCATGCGAAGGTTGGTTTGATCTTACCGCTGCAACGTGGGCAGACTACGATTCTGACGGCGACGTAGACATTTTATTGGCAGGTAATTACAACTCAGGTTCAAATATTGAAGGACGTGCAAGAGTTTATACAAATGACGGTAACGGAAACTTTACGGATTCCGGTAATGAATTACCTGCACCGCGCGCAAGCGGCGATCGGGGGGGTACATTCTCCTGGTTAGATATAGATGGAGATGGAGATCTTGATTACTTTATTGCCGGGCAATACTTTGTTCCTGGAGGAAATGGACTTGTTGAAGCGCAGATGCATCTTTATAGAAATGATACTGAAGGTCAGAATAATGCGCCAACTACTCCGACGGATTTAAACGCTGCCTTTCAAAATGATGATACAGTTCTATTATCTTGGACGGCATCGAGCGATGATCACACAACTTCTCCCGGATTAACGTATGATCTTGTGGTAATCAGACCGGGATCGCATAACCCCTCAAAGCCTGATATCCTCATTGATAACTTTTCGGTTACTGATCCTGCTCGTCTCCCTGAACCGGGAAATATCAGCGCTGTTACTGAATGGTTATTAACCGGGCTAAAAGATGGTCATTATGAATGGTGCCTTAGTGCGGTTGACGCAGCTTATGTTGGAAGTACAATAGCCAGAGGTGTATTCGATATCGGTATTCCGACTTCAGTTGAAGCGGATAATTTACCCATCGTTTTTTCTTTAGCCCAGAATTACCCCAATCCTTTTAATCCGTCAACAAAGATTAAATTTTCGTTGCCCTCAGATTCAAAAGTACAAATTACAATTTATGATATTCTTGGAAGTAAGATTTCTGAACTGGTTAACGAAGTTAAACCGGCTGGATTTTATGAAGTCAATTTTGATGCGAGCTCATTAGCCAGCGGAATATATTTTTACAAAATACAGGCAGGGAATTTTGTTGATACCAAGAAGATGATTTTATTGAAGTGAGATTGGTTAATCCTTGATTACACAAAAGGCCGTCTCTGTGACGGTCTTTTTTTTTGAAACAACATTACCTCTCTATCATTCGCTTGCACCAAATGATTTAAGAGTCCCGGAAGATATACTTGAGAAGGAATTCCTGAAACTTGCAGAAGCTGAAGGTATAAGTGACATAGATGAACTCAATAAGATTTTAGAAAAAGCTGTTCAGACAAGGCATTTCTTAAAAGGTAAAAGAAGAATAAATAAGATTGCGAAGTTTGTTGCAGAGCATTATAGTACTTATGTAGAGAATCTTGGATACAAAACATTTTTAGTCGGAGTCGATAGAGAAGCTTGTGCACTCTATAAAAAAGCTTTGGATAAATACTTACCCCCCCGAATATTCTCAGAATGAATGTCTATATTGCAACCTAAAATAGTGAAAGAGGTTTATGGTAGAGGGAAAAGGATTGATTCAGGGGCACGGAGTGGAGCCCCGATATTCATCGGGATAAATTCAGCAGAACGGAGTTCGTTACTACTTTTATACTTGACTGATGAGCTGAAGTAAATATAAGTGTAATACGGAAAAAAATATAAATTGCATCAAAGATATTAGACTTTTTAAGTAAATTAATTTGAACAAATTAATGGGTTAAGTAGGATTGTAAACAACATCAACATACGGGAAGAACAACCCAGGGAAATCTGTAAAGGGTTTCTTATCCGGGGATTAGCTCTTTTTGGGTCAGTATTAAGACAAGATTTTAATGCGAACAGCGATATTGATCTTCGAGTAGAATTCACACCTGAATTCGGAGTGAGTTAATTCGATATCGTTAATCTGAAAGACGAATTTGCGAAGCTGTTCGGAAGCGAGGTGGATATTGTGCGACGAAAAGCAGTTGAGCGCAGCAGAAATATATTCAGGCAAAAAGCTATTCTCGAAAATGTTAAAGTCATCTATGCAGCATGATAAGGCTTATTTCTTCAAAAAATATTTCTTCATTGGTTTGAAGTAGAATTCCCTCCAGCCGTTTTTATAATTGTCTGATTGTCCGTCGGGAATTTTGGAATGGACCAATGTCAGCATAGTTCCTCTTGGGTTTTTGGAGAAAAAAATTTCAAGGAGGGAATCGGGTGCGCTGTCAGGGAATTCAGTTGTCCGCCAGCTTTGAACTATTCGCTTGTATGGTTCGAGTTCTAATGTCTTACCGGTTATGTAATTGTCCCACACTTTAAATTTGCCCCCGATCTTTGGATTGATCTTTGCTTTACCTCCTGTGAAGGCAGAATGCTTTTCACTATCAAGCCAGGCTTCGTATAGCGCTTTGAGTGATGTGTTAAATGTAGCCGAAATTTTTATTGTTTTTTCCATAAAGAATTTCTTTTGTCATTAAGTTATTCAACTTTAATTAAAAAAACACTAAGTAAAAGAATTATTTTTAAATTGATTGCCATTCAAAGTTGGAAATTAGGTTAAATCTGTTCTATATTTGTTTACAAAAAAACAAAATGGCATCACGAAAAAAGTAAAACTAATCTTTGTCACAGGCGGGGTCGTTTCCTCATTAGGAAAAGGAATAACTGCCTCATCTCTCGGACTTCTACTTAAACAACGCGGCTTTAAAGTCACCATTCAGAAATTTGACCCTTACATAAATGTTGATCCCGGAACAATGAGTCCGTTTCAGCATGGCGAGGTGTATGTAACTGATGACGGCGCTGAAACAGATCTCGACCTCGGCCATTATGAGCGGTTTCTCGATGTCAGCATGACACGCGCTAATAACACGACTACAGGTCAGGTCTATAATGAAGTTATCACAAAAGAGCGAAGGGGGGATTTCCTTGGCGCAACTGTGCAGGTTATTCCGCACATCACCGACGAAATAAAACACCGAATGACAAAACTTTGCGAACTTGGTGAATACGATATAATCATTACGGAAATTGGCGGAACAGTCGGTGATATTGAAAGCCTTCCTTTTATTGAAGCTATGCGGCAGCTTATGATGCAGTTTGGAAGAGTCAATACGATGAACATTCACGTAACGCTTGTTCCATATATTGCCTCAGCAGGTGAAGTGAAAACAAAACCCACACAACACAGTGTTAAGAATCTTCTCGAACTTGGAATTCAACCTGATGTTTTGATTTGCCGATCTGAAGTTAAACTCGCAAAAGATTTACGTGATAAGATAGCATTATTTTGCAACATTGATTCACGTGCGGTTATTTCTGCATATGATGTTTCCTCGATTTATGAAGTCCCTTTGGTACTGCTAAGAGAAAAGCTGGATCTATTAGTGCTAAAAAAATTACACCTCCCTGATAGAAAAATTAAAATTGAAGACTGGGAAGCATTTGTTCAGAAAGTTAAATCACCAGCACAAACAGTTGAAATAGCCCTTTGTGGAAAATACACCGATCATCTTGATGCATATAAAAGTATAATGGAATCGTTCATTCATGCCGGTGCAGAGAATGATGCAAAAGTAAAAGTCAGGCTAATCAGCGCTGAAAAACTTGAAACAGAAGATGTTCATTCTTTACTGAAAGGTGTGCATGGAATTTTAGTACCGGGGGGGTTTGGAGAGCGCGGCATTGAGGGAAAAATCGCAGCAGTAAAATATGCAAGAGAAAACAAGATTCCTTTTTTGGGAATATGTTTGGGAATGCAGTGTGCGGTAATCGAGTTTGCGAGAAATGTTTGCGGGCTTGCGAAAGCCAACAGCTCAGAGTTCAAAAAAAATAATTACTCCGTTATTGATTTGATGCCCGATCAAAAAAACATAAAGAATATGGGCGCAACGATGCGGCTGGGTGCCTATCCCTGCACTTTAATGGAGGGGACAAAAGCAAAGCAGGCATATAAATCTGAATTTATTTCGGAACGGCATCGTCATAGATATGAGTTTAATAATAAATTTAGAAATCTGCTGACGGAAAATGGCTTGGTGCTGAGCGGCTTATCACCCGATAAAGAACTTGTTGAAATAACTGAACTTCAAGACCATCCCTGGTTTCTCGGCTGCCAATTTCACCCGGAATTAAAATCCCGTGCAACAAAAGCGCATCCGCTGTTCAGAGAATTTGTGAAGGCTTCAATCAAGTACTCAAAAGAAACCTGATCATTTATAATTAAAGTTTCACTAAAAATTGACAAACTCAGCGCTCAAATACTTATTGAGATGTGTCCCGGCTTTTATTTTATTATTTCATCAACCAGCATTTGCACAATCTGAAATAACAACGTTAGTTAAACGGGGATTGGATAACTGCTACAACTTTCAATGGACTTCTGCAGAGAATATTTTTTTAAATCTTCAAAAAAAATATCCTGAAAATCCCGCCGGCTATCATTATCAATCCGAAATTTATCTCTGGTATTATCTTGGTACAAAAATAATGAAGACTTAAAATCATTCACCCATTATTCTGATTTAGCTATTCAGAAATGTGAAAATGAACTGGACAAAAATTCGGATAATTCAGAAATTCTTTATCTACTTGGAATGAATTATACATTAAGGGCAATAGCATTTACACAGGCAGAAAACTATCTTGATGCGGCGTGGACAGCAAAAAAATCAGAATCAAATCTTTCTGAATGTTTGGAGAGGAATAATAAAAAAATATGATGCATATCTCGGACTTGGATTATATAATTTTGCAGTAGCTCAAATCCCGAAAGCATTTTCGTGGGTATTAAGCATTGCTGGTTTTAGCGGTGATGAGGAAACTGGTTTTGAATATTTGAAACTGGCTTCAGAGAAAGGTGATATTGCAAGGGTGGAGGCAAAGTATTTTTATTCCCAGTTGCTCTCTGAAGTAATTACCGATTACAAAACTGCTGATTTCTACTTGAAAGATCTCTCAAAAAAATATCCTGCGAATTTATTATTCAATTACTCGCTTGCGTCAAATTTGATAAAACAAAAAAAACTTACTGATGCAAAAAATATTCTTCTGAAAATTCTTTCAAGTAATGATAAGAAATTTATCCAACTGATTTCATTCAGCAATTTTTTAATGGGCGATGTTTATTTCAAACTAAATGATTTTTCGAAAGCAATTAAATATTACAACAACTTTCTTTCTGCCACACCCGATAAAGACTACACAGGAATAGCAAATTATAGGGCAGCAATTTGTTTTGAATTTATTGGCAAACATAGGGATGCACTTATAAAATTTAATAAAAGCGGGCAGGGCAATATGGATATTGATGATGACATCTATGCAAAAAGGCGGGGGAAAATTTTTTCAGATAGAAAAATATTTAACGAAGAGCTTGAATTGATCAGGTTATCAAACTTGATTGAGCAGGGTAATTTTAAGACTGCTGTTGATTCGATCAAATCATTTTTACAAAATGTTAAAAATGAAAATTTAAAGTCGGAGGCAAATTATTATCTTGCCGATGCTGAATTTCACCTTGGGAATTATGGTGAGGCAGTTACAAGTGTAGTTCAATCATTGGCATTAAATTGCGGTGATGAAAAATGGATACATCCATTTGCAACTTATACCGCAGCAAGAAGTTTAATTAAACTCGGGAAGCTTGACGAAGCAAAAAAATATATCGAAAAGACAGAAGATTTTTCTGATTACGACTATAAAAATAAATTGGAAAATCTTTTGAAAGTTCTCCACAGAGAGATGAATAACTAAAATTACTTTTGAAAAATAAAATTTTATTATTGAGGAAATTATGATAGAAAAACTTATTGAATGCGTCCCAAATTTTTCCGAAGGACGCGATAATAATATTATCAAACAAATCACAGATGAAATCGAAAAAGTTGAAGGTGCCAAACTTATTGATGTTGATCCCGGTCCTGACATGAACCGGACTGTAGTAACATTTATCGGTTCACCAACAGCAGTAAGTGAAGCTGCTTTTAATGCTATCAAAAAAGCAGCAGAGCTGATTGACATGTCAAAACATCATGGTTCACACCCAAGGATGGGGGCGACGGATGTCTGCCCATTTGTTCCTGTCAACGGAGTAACAACGGAAGAGTGTATTGAGTTATCAAAAGCTGTGGCAAAAAGAGTCGGCGAAGAACTTGGAATTCCGGTATATCTTTATGAAAAGTCGGCATCTAAACCGGAAAGGAAAAACCTTGCATTCATCAGGCAGGGGGAATACGAAGCACTGCCGGAAAAATTAAAAAAGCCCGAATGGAAACCTGATTTTGGTCCATCAGAATTTAATTCAAAGGCTGGTGCTACCGTGATTGGCGTTCGCGAATTTTTAATCGCTTATAATATAAATCTTAACACACGAGAAGAAAAATATGCAACTGACATCGCATTCGAATTAAGGGAGAAGGGGAGATCTGCGCGAAAAAATAGCGGCAGTCCATTTTATTTTAAGAATGATGATATAATAAAATATAATGAAGGTGAATATCCGTGCGGCAATGAAGATGAATTTATCGGTAAAACAATTGAAGAAACAATTAAACATTGTGCTGAAGTTCATAAGTATGATTTAAAAGAACTTTTGGAATTAAATGGAATTGATCCCGGCAAGGTGGAGGGTCAATCAGTGAAAGTCCCGGGCAAGTTTAAAAATTGCAAAGCGATTGGATGGATGGTTGGGAAATATAATCGTGCACAAATTTCAATAAACCTCACAGATTATAAAGTGACTTCAATGCATAACGTACTTGAAGAGACTCGCAGACTTGCGGCTGCAAGAGGAATAGTAGTAACGGGAAGTGAGATAGTAGGCATGGTTCCGTTTTCAGCTTTGCTTCAGTCCGGAAAATATTATTTGAAACTGCAATCCAGATCAGCAGGAATTCCCGCGAAAGATATTTTAGAAACGGCGGTTCAATCACTTGGATTAAGAGATGTTACTGATTTTATAATTGAAGAACGCGTGTTGGGTCTTCCTAAAAATTCAGTGAAAGATTTAGTTGAAATGAAACTCAATGATTTTGTTGATGAAGTTTCCCGTGAATCTCCTGCACCGGGAGGGGGATCAATCGCAGCGCTTGCCGGTGCACTTGGCGCAGCGTTATCTTCCATGGTTAGTAATTTGACCGCAAACAAGCGCGGCAGTGAATCCGTTGATGGAATTCTAAATGAGACTGCTGAAAAATGTCAAATTATTAAAGAAGAATTATTAAAAGCGATAGATGAAGATACAAATGCTTTCAATTCTTATGGATGCCCGCAGACTTCCAAATAAATCTCCCGGAGAAAAATTATTGCGGAAGGAAGCAATGCAATCAGGCTTAAAGCAAGCAGTTCAAGTACCGCTAAATACGGCACAGAAAAGTTTAGAGGCAATAAAACTGGCTCTGATTGTTGCAGAACTTGGTAATCCAAATTCAATTACAGATGTAGGCGTAGGCGCACAGATGGCTTATTCAGGATTGGTCGGAGGAATTTACAATGTGCTTATAAATTTGAAAGATATTGAAGACAAAGATTTTGTGAATAAGATGAACTCAGCCTGTTCGTTATTGAAAAGTGAAGCGGAAAATATTTATCTAAGGTTGAGGAGGTAGTGGAATCGAAAATTAAATTCTGAACAACCTGAGAAATGAATTTACAGGAAAAACTGGAGTACCATTATCTAAATTTCGATAGGACAAAATTATCTCCCGACCCTTTGGAGTTTCCACACCTTTTTTCTATTGATGCAGATATTGAATTGATGGGATTTATAGCGTCTGTTTTCGCTTACGGAAATATAAAACAAATCAATAGTTCACTTAATAATATTTTAAAAATTGTTGAACCATCGCCGTCAGAATTTATTTTGGACTTCAATAAAAATAAAGCAAGGGAAAAATTAAAAGGGATTAAACATCGTTTTTATTCAGGTGAAGATATTCTAAATCTATTTTATCTTTTAAAAATAATTGTCAAAAAAAACGGTTCACTAAAAAATCTTTTTCTTCAATATTACTCAGAAAAAGATAGCTCAATTAAAAATCCACTCTCAGAATTTTCAAAAGAATTTCTTTCTAGATATGAACAGGAAGCCGGCTCTCCAACAACAGGGATAAAATTTATGTTTCCTCTTCCTGAAAAGAACAGCTATGCAAGCGGATGAATTTATTCCTTCGCTGGATGGTGCGTAAGGATGAACTCGATTTTGGATTGTGGAATGAAATCCCCACTAATAAACTTATAATTCCTGTTGATACTCACGTAGCCCGAATCTGCAAGGAACTTAAACTGACTTCTCTAAAAAATGTTAGCTGGAAAATGGCCGAAGAAATAACAAACAATCTTAAAAAATTTGATCGTCTTGATCCTGTTAAATATGATTTTGCGATTTGCCATATCGGTATTCGCAAAATGAAATTTTAGTACAGCATTTAATTCAACTGGATTTTGATTATTTTTAGTTCAGCTTTAAAAACTCTACATTCAACTGAAAATTAAAATAAATCTTTTACTTAATTGAACGAAGAAAAATTTCCATATCGTTTTTTGATATTCTTTTTTATTGCCGCAATAGCTATCGCGATTTCGGGGTATTTATATTTTCAACAGCGTAAAACGGAAATCGAAAAGCAATATATCAATCAAATCTCTGTGATTAAGGAAATCAAACTCTCACAGATAACCACAGAGCAAAGGCAGCGCATAAAACTCATCGAATCACTTATCAGTGCAAGTTCTGCCAACGAAATGTTCAAAACAATATTTGCTGCAAAGAATATGGACAAAGTAATCCAGGAATTTTCTCTATGGAGCGAAGAGATTAAAAAGGATTTTGAATTTTATAATATCAGTCTTTTTAATAAAGACGGCAGCTCTGTTTACTCGATCGTTGATCAGCATATATTTAGTAAAGATTTTTTAAAGGAAGAACTGCGTGAGCTATTTAAAACCGATACATCTTTTACATCCAATCTTTACATTAGAAATAATTCGAATCTGATTCAGGCAATTGCATCACCCATTTTTGAAAATAAAAAAATCCTCGGTTTTGTTTGGGTAGAAATATCATTCTTTGAATATTTTGACCAACTGATAAACCTTACGAGCAATGGTAAAGGAATTGTAGAATTTATTTTGGCAAAGGAGGATGGTTCCTCTGCATTTTATTTGAGAAATTTTATTGAGAATGGTCAAAATGTTATTCGAACAATTCCGCTTCAAAAAAATGATAGAGGCAAATTAAAATCGAGTAATAATAATGAAGGTTTCATATCAGATATTTTGATAAACGGAAGCAAAATATTCGCATCAATTAAAAAATTACCGGGCACTGATTGGAATCTAATTGCAAAAATAGACGAGGAGCAAGTAACTGAATCAACAAGATCGGTGGCTTCTATCGCAGTTATTTCAGTTCTGGTATTAATTTTGTTTTCTGCTGTTATAACGTATTTAGTTTGGCGGAGAAGTAAAATTAGCTTTGCCAAAACAACCAAAGTGATCAAACGCGAAAAGGATATTTTAAGTGAGCGATATTCCTCACTAACTAAATATGCAAATGATGCAATACTTACTATTGATTCCAATGGAAAAATTCTGGAAGCCAATCAAAAAGCATCAGAGATATATGGCTACACAAATGAGGAGTTTAAAAATTTAACTTTCAACCAGTTTTTTTTAGTTGAGGATTTGGAAAACAAAAAAATCATGAACACTAATTTCGCTTCAAGCGGTACTTTGTTGGAAACAAATCATATTCGTAAAGACGGTTCTATATTCCCCGTGGAGATCAGTGCAAAATATATTTCGCAGGAGGGGGCAGATATTCTGCTCGCAATTGTACGGGATCATACCGAAAGAAAAAAACTTGAAGACGAACTGATTGCAGCTAAAGAAAATGCTGAAGAAATGAACAGATTAAAAACTTATTTCCTTTCAAACATCAGCCACGAATTAAGAACGCCAATGAGTGGAATTTTAGGGTTCTCCGAAATTCTTTCGAGCGAAGTTGAAAATGAAAGTTTGCGGGAGATGGCTGCCCTGATAAATTCAAATGCAAAAAGACTAAATGAAACTTTAGATTCGCTGCTTGATTTATCAATCCTTGAATCAAAAAAATTAAAACTTGATTTCTATCCGGTTGCTTTAAATAAAATTATTGCTACATGTGTTGAAACATTTTCAAAAGATGCAAAAGATAAATCTCTTCAAATTAATTATCACCCGTCAAATGAAAACCTTTTCGTACGATGCGAGCCGAAAATGCTTGTTAAATTATTCAGCAATGTTATTGATAATGCCATTAAATATTCTGAGAAAGGCGAAATCAATATTATTGTAAAATCATTAAACGGAAATTGTGAAGTTAATATTTCTGATGAGGGAATAGGAATTCAGCCCGATCAACTTGAAAAAATATTTGAGCCATTCAGGCAGGGAAGTGAAGGCTTTACCCGTAAGTTTGAAGGGACTGGATTAGGACTGACTATAACAAAAAAATTTGTTGATATTCTTGGCGGCATACTTGAAATCAAAAGTAAGCCGCAAACCGGAACAACGGTTACGATTCGTTTACCATTTTGTGAGGAAGTGAAATCAGAAAAGTTAAATCAAGAGGAGGTTCAAAATATGGGAGCAAAAAACAACAGCGAAAGTATTCCAAATGTTTTATTGGTAGAAGATGACGAAGCTTCCGCAAAGTACGTAAAATTAGTTCTCGCAAAACATTATAACCTCGAGATTGTAAACACTCCACAAAAAGCTATTTCGCGTGTTAAGGAAAAATCTTTCGCTGCCATTTTGATGGACATAGGATTAAGGGGTGATCTCGACGGAATAGAGACTGCTTTGGTGATTAGAAAAATTGAAAGCTATAAAAAAATTCCTATTGTTGCACTGACGGCTTTCGCATTAGAAAGCGATAAGGAAAGAATTCTAAAAAATGGCTGCTCGCACTTTTTATCTAAACCATTTAAGAAAGAAGAGCTACTTAATCTGCTTAATCGAGTGGTGGATTAGAAATCAAATTCATTCACATTGATCGCCGTTCAAATTCAGTTAGAAATTAAGTTTTTAAAACAATAAAGCAGGGGGAAAAAAAATTGTTGAGAATAATCAATAATCCTTCTTAAATTTAGCGCAATGTTTTTTAAATATGCGGTTCAACCCGCAAAATATTTTAGCACACTCAAGGAGTAAAATATGTCTGAACGAAAACCGTTTGTTCCTTTTGTCTCACCAGAAACCAATATGGCGGAATTTACTATCCGTGCACTATTGATCGGATTGGTACTTGCAGTTGTACTTGGTGCTGCAAATGCTTACTTAGGATTAAAAGCTGGAATGACTATAGCTGCAACATATCCTGCCGCAGTAATAGGAATGGCTTTGATCAAATTAATGAAAGGATCCATCCTCGAAGAAAACTTTACGAGAACAGTTGGTTCGATCGGTGAATCAATTGCAGCCGGAGCTATCTTCACATTACCCGCATTTTTTATTGCCGGGATCTGGAATCCTTTCTTCACTCCCGGTAATTATATGATTTCTGCCGCAATTATGGTTGCCGGTGGTATCCTTGGAATTATGTTCGTTGCATTACTTAGAAGAGTGATGGTTGAAGATGTAGAATTACCATTCCCGGAATCAGTAGCTGCTGCGGAGATTCACAAAGCCGGCAGGCATGGCGGGGGCGGGTCTAAGTTTTTATTTAGCGCAATGGGAATTGGAGCAGCGATTCAATCACTTGGACAGTTTTAAATTATTTGCCGTTGCATGGGATAAACTTTTTACAGTTGGAAAAGGACACTTACTTTTTAAGTCTCCTGATATTAGTCCAGCATATATTGGCGTCGGATATATTATTGGTCCACGTTTAGCTGCACTTAACTTTAGCGGCGGCGTTTTAGCCTGGGGTTTACTAACTCCTATGATTGCATATTTTAAATTTTATGATCAATCTCAGTTACCCGGTGATTTTGATTGGGCTGCAACTATGGTTTCGGTTTGGAAAATGTACGTACGACCGATTGCTATCGGCGGAATGCTGGTTGGTGCAGGATTTACTCTGTGGAAAATGAGAAAAAGTTTGATGACAGGGATAGCGCGTTCAGTTAGTGATGTAAAAAAAGCTGCTTCCGGTGACCACGTTGAAATCCGAACTGAAAAAGATATTAACTTCAAGTGGGTTATGATCGGAATATTAGGAACTGCAATCGCAACTTTCTTTATTTATAATTATTTCGCACAAAATGTTGTTGCTGCCCTCGTTGCAACAATTGTAATGATAGTTGCAGGATTTTTCTTCGCTGCTGTTTCCGGTTATCTGGTTGGAATTATAGGTTCGAGCAACAACCCAATCAGCGGATTAACATTATCAACACTTGTAGTTGCCGCAATTCTTATGGTTGCTCTCGGAATGAAAGGAACACAAGGTGTTGCCGCTGTTCTTGGAGTTGCTGCAGTAGTTTGCGTTGCCGCGGCTGTGGCAGGAGAAATGCTGCAGGATTTGAAAGCCGGACATATTCTTGGTGGTACTCCATGGAAGATGCAGCTTGGTGATATTATCGGGGTTGTAGTTGCAGCTTCAATTATGTTCATTCCACTTTTAATACTTCACGAAGGTGATATTAAA
Source organism: Ignavibacteriales bacterium (assembly GCA_016709155.1). Classification (NCBI taxonomy): domain Bacteria; kingdom Pseudomonadati; phylum Ignavibacteriota; class Ignavibacteria; order Ignavibacteriales; species Ignavibacteriales bacterium. The sequence continues at coordinate 887,568 of JADJEI010000013.1, forward strand.
ATGGGGGGGACAGGATTTGGCGGTGATAAATTACCTGCACCACAAGCAAGCTTGATGGCAATTCTTTCACAAGGAATTGTTGCAGGAAATATGGAATGGATTTTAATTTTTGTTGGAATGTTAATGGGCGTTGGTTTTATAATGATGAATGTTAAAAGCCCGATGCTTGTTAGCGTTGGAATGTATCTTCCATTAGGGACTACGTTTGCTATATTTGTTGGCGGATTAATCAAAGGAATTGTTGAAAGAATTAACGCAAAGAAAAACTTTAACGATGCACAAAAGTCACGGGTTGAAAATAACGGTATCCTGCTCGCTGCAGGATTGATTGCTGGTGAGGCTCTTATCGGGTTACTGTTTGCAGGATTTGCATTCTTTGAAGTTTCGCTATACAGCTTCTTTGCCGAACCATCGTTTATTGTAAGTTTAATTGTACTTGCGTTTATTGCATGGCTGCTTGTTCGTATTCCTGTTAAGAATGCGGGCAATCCGAATGACCCGGCACCACCGCAAGTTTCTATGTAAATAAGTAGATATTGATTTTTTACTATGTCACACTGAGTGGTGGCATTGCCACCATCGAAGTGTGACATTTAATTTTTAATAGAATTATTAGCCATCCTTCGACGAGCTCAGGATGACGTTGCTTGCATATTATTATTGGATTATTAATTTTCTGATGGCATTATCATTTAAAGAACGGAAAAAAATTTTAAAGAGCACAAACACTCTCGATCTTACTCCAATCAGATTGCATTCTGAGGAAGAAGATGCCGATGGTATGATTACAGTGATCATTCCAAAATTTAAGAATAAATTTATGGTAACTTTTATTTCGCCAAAACTTAAGAGTGATCAGTTCCGGATTAAACTTGATAAATTTGGTTCTTCGGTTTGGTCAAAGATAAACGGCAAAACAAAAGTTGAGCAAATAATTAAAGACCTTAAACAAAAATTTGGAGATGAACTTAATGAAGCTGATGAGCGAGTAGTTAAATTTGTATTTCAATTGTATTCACAGGGATTCATTTCATTTAAAGAAATAAACTAAAAGGAGTCTATTATGGGATCTGTATTAGGTAAGTTAAAACCAGAATTGGTTTGGTATCATTTCGAGGAAATTTGTAAGTATCCTCGTCCTTCTAAAAAAGAAGAGAAGATCGCCGGCTATGTTGTTTCCGTCGGCAAAAGATTAGGGCTGCAAACCGAAAGAGATAAATTTGGCAACATTGTTATTCGTAAACCTGCCACACCGGGGTTTGAAAATCGCAAGGCAGTTGTTCTTCAAGGTCACATTGATATGGTTTGTGAAAAGAACAGAGATGTTGAACACGATTTTGATAACGATCCAATCTATCCTTACATTGATGGTGATTGGGTAAAAGCAAAAGGTACAACACTCGGTGCAGATAATGGAATTGGTGTTGCCTGCGCACTTGCAGTTCTCGAATCAAAAGATATTGAGCACGGACCACTGGAGTGTTTATTTACTCTTGATGAAGAAACCGGATTAACCGGTGCGTCAAGTTTGAAGAAAGGATTTTTAAAAGCAGATATTCTTATCAATATGGATTCTGAAGAACTTGGGTCTATATTTATTGGATGTTCCGGTGGAAAAAATACTGCGGCTACTTTTAAAACTAAGTTGGAAAAAACTCCGAAGAATTATTCTGCTTTTGAAATAAAAGTTGGTGGTTTAAAAGGCGGACACTCCGGACTTGAAATTCATGTTGGAAGAGGTAATGCAGTAAAAATTTTGAATAGATTAATTTGGAGCTATTCACAGGAAAATAACATTCGATTATCAGAAATAAACGGCGGTAACAAACACAATGCAATTCCTCGCGAATCATTTGCGGTTGTTCTCGTTCCTAAAAATGATGAAAAGAAATTGAAAAAATTTGTGACAAAGTATAACGAAACTGTAAAAGCTGAATTCGCTTTTCCAGAACCAGATTTAATTGTTTCAATAGAAAAACATCCTGTTCCGGAAAAAGTGATGGATGAAAAAACTCAGAAACATTTAGTAAATGCTCTGTATGCAATTCCTCACGGCGTAGCTAAAATGAGTGATGATATTCCAGGGTTAGTTGAAACTTCAAACAATCTTGCAGTTGTAGAAACGGTCGGAAAGAATGTTAACATCGTTACAAGCCAGCGCAGTCCTGTTAAATCTGAAAATGAAGACATCACTAACATGGTTACTTCAGTCTTCAAACTTGCAGGGGCTGAGATAACTTATGGTGATGGATATCCAGGTTGGGCGCCTGATATTAATTCTGATATTCTTAAAGTTTTCAAAACCACTTTCAATCAGATGTACGGCAAAGAACCGGCAGTAACTGCTATTCACGCCGGACTTGAATGCGGGATTATTAAAGAAAAATATCCTGAGATGGATATGATCTCATTTGGTCCAACAATGTTTGGTGTTCATTCACCTGATGAGAGATTACAAATTTCTACAGTTCCGGAATTTTTTAATCAACTTAAAACTGTATTAAAAAATATTCCGGTTAAATAGCTGATTGATATTCTTAAAATTAAAAGCAGATACAACTTTAAAAGTATCTGCTTTTTTTATTATTATACAGTTGTGTATTGAAGTTTCCGCATTTGTCATATTGAGCCTGTCGAAGTATGACAAAGTTAAAGAATAACCTTCACGCTTCGACAAGCTCAGCGTGACAAAATAATAAAGCGAAAAGATAATGGAAGAAACATCAATTTTAAAACCTCAACCCTCCACATTACTACGATGGACTGCGTTATTGTTAATCAGTTTAGCAATGATGGGCAACTATTATATTTACGATAGCATCAGTCCGCTTGCAGATTTATTAAAAGCTCAACTCGGCTTTTCTGATTCAAACATTGGACTGCTCAATGCAATTTATTCATTCCCGAATATTATCATGGTTCTCATCGGCGGATTGTTGATTGATCGAATCGGCACAAAAACATCAGTACTAATTTTTACAGCATTGATAATGCTCGGTTCAATTGTAACAGCAATAACAGGGAATATCTGGCTGATGTCTGCAGGGAGATTAATTTTCGGACTCGGTGCAGAATCAATGATTGTAGCAATCACAACAATTATTGCACGCTGGTTCAAAGGCAAGGAATTATCTTTTGCCTTTGGATTAAATCTAACCGTTGCAAGATTGGGATCATTCCTCGCACTCAATTCACCAAGTTGGGGAAAAAGTTTATATGAGTATTGGCAATCACCGCTCTGGATAACAGTTGCAGGCGGAGTCTTTGCATTTATTTGTGTAGTACTTTATTTCTTTCTGGATATTTATGCATCCAAAAATTATGAACTTCCAAAAGAAGGTGAACAGGACGCGATTTTACTTTCGGACATTTTAAGAATTAAAGAAAAATCACGCTGGTATATTTTCTCCGCATTAACTGCTGCTGTGATTGTGCTTAGTTATGTGAACAGTGATAACTGGGCAATTTATCTGATTGCATTAATAGTAGTGGCATTAATCCTATTCTTAAAACCAAAATCTTTTTCAACTTCCTTCTGGTATATCACCGCATTGTGTGTAACTTTTTATTCAGCAATGTTTCCGTTTCAAACATTTGCAATTAAATTTTTTCAGGAGGCACACGGAACAAGCAGAGAGGTTGGGGGAAATCTTTCAAGCATTCTTACTCTTGCAGCGATGGTATTTACACCACTGTTTGGTTTGCTTGCTGATAAAATCGGTAAACGTTCTTTGTTGATGATGTTTGGTTCGCTCTTAATTATTCCGGTTTATTTGATGATGGCTTACAAATTTGGGAAACCCGATGTCATGGGTGATGGCGATTTTATAAACCTGACTTTTTCTTTCTTTGATATTAATGCAGCAATTCCAATTTATTTAATTCTGCCAATGGCAATGATGGGAATTGCATTTTCACTTGTTCCTGCAGTTATGTGGCCTTCGGTTGCATTGATAGTTGATTCATCAAAACTTGGTACAGCTTATGGATTGAGGACGATGATTCAAAATATCGGATTGTTTGGATTCAATTTATTAATTGGTTTTGCCAATGATTTCTCGGGTGCAAGCGCCTCCAATCCTGCTGGTTATAATATTGGAATGTGGATTTTTTCAACACTCGGATTTTTTGGATTGATATTTGCTTATCTATTACGGCGATCCGAACTTGGTTCAGGCGGTCATGGACTTGAACGAGGGATGGTTCACGAAAAGAAGTAAATAATCAATTTAAATTAAGGTGATTTATGAAACGATTGGTTCTTGTCGCATTCCTGACACTAATATTGTCGGTCTTCAGCAACACGTCAAAAGCACAGGATGACTGCTGCGGAGTCGGCAGTATTTTCAGTATGCTTGTTCAAAGTGGAATTCAAGGTGGTTACGGTTTACAGCAATATAGCGCCGCCGGCTGGAATCATTATGTTGATGTTTATAATGAAAAAAGAACTGAAACATTGACAAAAAAGATGGATAACTTCGGCACTGCAATGGGTTTCAAAATTGGCGCAAATGTTATACGAATTCAGCAGGAAGATATATTGTTTGATGTTAAACTTTCTTATAGCTGGATGAAAGAAATAAACGAAGCTACAGCAGATTTACCAACTGGTGGAAGTGCAAAAAGAGAATACGAACTTAAGTTAGGAACATTTGGTTTTGGGTTTGGTATTTCCTATGTATTGAACAGACATTTTGATATTAAAATCCTTGATGCCATGGTAACCTGGACAAGTGCTGATTTGATTAACAAATACACTGATATTACTTCAAGCACGGAGCAAAAACTTTCTTCACCGGAAAGTTCTGTTGGTGGAAGTATTGCAGCCGGTTTGGTATTTTACCCGCTCCCTCCTTACGTTAGCATAGAGGCAAATGTGGGCTATTCGCTTTTCTCGATTGATGAAATGCGTTTTGATGATCAATCCAGTTTGCAAGTTGACGAAAACACATCTGAGTTAATGACCAATTTCATTGATGGCGGCGGTTTGTTTGCATTTATTCAACTTAATGTTGCTGTTCCTTTTTGACCTGAAATTGACTAACTTAGCATAAGAAATTTTCCTTATGCTATGTTAGTTAAAAAAAATATTTCATTTCTAATCATATTCGTTATTCTGGAATTTACTTCTCAATTAGAAGCTCAATCTTTTGGATTTGGGTGCTTTGGATTTGTCGGAGGATTTGCGGGATTCACCTACCAAAGTTACGTACCTGCCGGGCTGAATGAATTTGTTACTACATTTAACTCACAAAATGAATCAACATTAACACAATCTTTAGATTACTTTGGTCAGACAAAAGGATTTCGTGCAGGAATAAATTTATTCCGGGCAAATTTTTCAGGTTTTATTTTAACCGCAAAAGGATTTTACCAATCTCTTTCTGAATCTCATGATTCTTTTGAGGAACTTACAAGCGGAAATGCTAATTCTAACTACTCGCTGAAATTAAAAACTTTAGGCGTTGGAGTTGATCTCGGTGTTGATATTACCGAATTTTTAAGTTGGAAAGTTTTAGATGGTTCGATTAATTTTAATAATGCAGCATTAACAGAATCCATCAACTCACCCGGCAGCAGCACAGAAGTTGTCTATAAATCTCCGGACACAAAAATTGGCTACACAATCGGCAGCGGTTTTATTATTGATCTAATCTCAAACTATTTATCTTTAGAAGGCTTAGCAGCTTATTCATTCATTAATTTTGATAAACTCGAATCTGACAATCAAAATAAAATTATTTTTAATTCAAATAATTCTACTGACATTATTGAGGCTGGTGGATTCTCGGCAGTTATTCAATTAAATGTCGGATTTCCTTTATAAAAACTTACAAAGAATAATATGAAAATAACAAAACTTGATAAAGCTTCGCGTATTGCAATACAGGATTGCATGGGCGCCAAAAAGAATGAAAAAATATTAATTATTACCGATACAGATAAATATGAAATCGGTCATAATATTTTTACAAATGCATTAACGCTCGGTTTTGAAACAGTACTTGTAGAGATAAAACCCGGTAAAGTGAATGGCGAAGAACCATCTGACGAAATTGCTGAATTGATGAAAAAATTTGATATAGTTTTTTGCCCAACAACTAAATCATTAACACACACTAATGCGCGAAGAGAAGCATCCGCAAAGGGCGTTCGCATTGCGACGTTTCCGGGAATCACCAAAGAGGTCATGATCCGCGGAATGAATGCTGATTATAAAAAAATTGCTGCTCTATCAATTAAACTTAAAAAAATTCTGGAAAAGGGAAAACAAATCAGAGTGACTGCCCCCGCAGGGACAGATATTTCCTTTTCGATTGAAGGTCGAAAATCTTATGCAAGTAAAGGATTATTTCATGCTAAAGGCGAAAGTGGAAACCTGCCAACAGGTGAAACATTTTTAGCTCCTGTCGAAGGAACTGCAAATGGAATATTTGTTACAGATGGCTCATTTGCAGGGTTGGGTTTAATTAAAAATACTAACATAAGTATTAAAGTAAAAAACGGTTTTGCGACCGATATTAAGGGTGGAGCACCTGCTAAAAAATTAATCAAAATGTTGAACGGAGTTGGGAAGGATGCACGCAACATTGCCGAGTTTGGAATCGGCACAAATGATTCTGCAAAGTTAAGCGGAGTTTTACTTGAGGATGAAAAAGTTATGGGGACGATACATATAGCACTTGGGAATAATGTTTCGATGGGCGGCAGTGTAAATGTTCCAATTCATTTAGACGGAGTGATCAAAAAGCCAACTGTGTGGATGGATCGAAAGATGCTGATGAAGGATGGAAAACTGCTTGTATAGTTCAATCAATCGTACTCTTCAATCTTTTAAAAAAGCATTTTATTAAAGTGTGATTTAACGCGTGGTCATATTTATTAAATTGCATATCAAAACCTCAATTGTTAATTTTCTTTTCAATTTTATTCACTCGGAGTATCAGTTTAGATGTTAAAGATATTAAAAAAAATATTTGGCGATAAAAATTCAAAAGATGTCAAAGAACTGCAGCCAATAGTTGCAGAGATCATAGAAGAATATGAAAAAATAAAATCTCTTTCTGATGAAGAGCTTAAAGAAAAAACAACCGAATTCAAAGAAAAAATCCAAAGTCACGTTGCCGAAACAAAACAAAAGATTGAAGAAATAAAAACCAGGCTTCAGACAGATGAAGATTTTGACAGGCATGGAGCGTACGATGAACTCGATCAGCTTGAAGATCAACTCAATGATCAATACGAAGAAGTGTTAAATGAAATTTTACCGGAAGCTTTCGCTGTAATCAAAGCCACTTGTGAGAGATTGGTTGGTAAATCCTGGACTGTAATGGGGAATAAAATTACCTGGGACATGGTTCCTTACGATGTACAACTTATGGGCGGGGTAGTTTTACACCAGGGAAAAATTGCGGAAATGGCGACCGGGGAGGGTAAAACTCTTGTCGCTACTCTGCCTATATATCTTAATGCTCTTACGGGGAGAGGCGTTCACTTAATCACTGTAAATGATTATCTCGCGCAGCGCGACAGCGAATGGATGGGGGAAATATATAAATTTCATGGATTGACTATCGGGTGTATTATAAATACAATGGATACGAATCAGAGGAAATCTCAGTACACTTGTGATATTACATACGGAACAAATAATGAATTTGGGTTTGATTATCTCCGTGACAATATGGCTGGCGATAAAGAATTACAGGTTCAACGCGGACATAACTATGCGATTGTTGATGAAGTGGATTCCGTTTTAATAGACGAAGCACGAACACCTCTTATTATTTCCGGTCCTGTTGATGTTGATGATCATAAATACAATGATATGAAACCGCGTATTGAAAAATTATTTCGCTTACAAAAAACTTTTGTTGCACAAATAGTTCAACAGGCAGAGGAAATCCTGGCTCGCGATGGTGAAAATAGTGCTGAAGCAGGTGTCCTGATTTTACGTGCATCACGGGGGCTTCCAAAACATAACAGACTTACTAAGTTATTGAGTGAACCTGCTTATCGTAAATTATTGCAGCAAACCGAATTGGAATACCTTCGGGAAAAAGCAAAGAACATGTACATAATTGATGATGAACTTTATTTCGTTATTGATGAAAAGAACAACCAAATTGATATCACAGAAAAGGGCAGGGAAGAGCTTGCACGAGGAAGTGGAATCGAAAAAGAATATTTTATTCTGCCCGACCTCGGAACTGAAATTAGTAAATTTGAACACGATCCTTCCTTAGCTGCCGAAGAAAAGATTCGCAGGAAAGATGCACTCTACAGTAAATATTCCGAAGCCAGCGAGAGAATACACACACTAAATCAATTGCTAAAAGCATATACTCTTTTCGAAAAAGATGTTGAATATGTTATCACCGAAGAAGGTAAAATTGCAATTGTTGATGAGTTTACGGGTAGAGTTTTACCAGGGAGGAGGTATTCAGACGGTCTTCATCAGGCAATTGAAGCAAAAGAAAATGTAAAAGTTGAAAGAGATTCTCAAACACTTGCTACCATCACCCTTCAGAATTATTTCAGAATGTACAAAAAACTTGCAGGAATGACTGGTACCGCTGAAACTGAAGAGTCTGAATTTTTTGAAATTTATAAACTTGAAGTTGTTGTTATCCCGACGAACAGACCGGCAAACCGCGATGATCAGGATGATGCGGTATTTAAAACGAAAAGAGAAAAGTACAACGCTATCGTTAATAAAGTTGAGGATCTTAAAAAAGAAGGCAGACCGGTTCTCGTTGGAACTACATCGGTTGATGTATCAGAAACTCTTAGTCGTATGCTTAAAAGAAAGGGGATTGCTCATAACGTTCTAAATGCAAAACAGCATCAGCGTGAGGCTGAAGTAGTTGCACATGCAGGTGAACAAGGTGCAATTACAATCGCTACGAACATGGCTGGTAGAGGTACAGATATTAAACTTGGCAGCGGCGTTGTGGATCGTGGTGGTTTGTTCATCCTCGGCACAGAGCGTCATGAATCAAGACGAATTGATAGACAGCTCCGTGGTCGTTCCGGTAGGCAGGGCGATCCAGGTACAACTAAATTCTTCCTTTCACTTGAAGATGATCTGATGCGATTGTTCGGGAGTGATAGAATTTCTTCTATTATGGGACGTCTTGGAATCCAGGAGGGGGAAGTTATTCAACATCCATTGATTACAAAGTCTGTCGAGCGTGCTCAGAAGAAAGTCGAGGAAAATAATTTTTCAATTAGAAAAAGACTTCTTGAATATGACGATACAATGAATCAGCAGAGAGAAGTTATTTATACTAAAAGAGGTCGTGCTCTTCAAGGTGATAGATTAAAATCAGAAATTTTTGATTTGCTGGAAGAATATGCTAACGATCTTGTTGAAAAATATTTCGAAGAAGTGCAGGTTGATCAATTGAAAGAAGAAGTTATGCGCAATCTTCTTGTTCAACTTGCTCTCGAAGCTGCGGAGTTTGAATCGCTTGGTAAGGAAGGTGTAAAAGAAAGAATAATTCAAGGCGCAAAAGAGTTCTATCAAAAAAAAGAAGAAATGCTCGGAACAGAATTAATGTCGCGGCTTGAGCGCTACGCCATGCTAAGTGTAATTGATCATAAATGGAAAGAGCATCTTCGTGAAATGGATGATCTTAAAGAAGGAATTGGACTTCGTGCTTACGGTCAAAAAGATCCACTTGTTGAATATAAAGGAGAGGCATTTAAATTATTCCTTGCCTTGCTTGAGGAGATTCGTAATGAAGTCGTTGCTTTTAGTTTTAAATTTTTTCCGCAGGCACCTGAAGAAATTCAAAATAGAAGAAGACAAGCACCCGCAAGAATGACCACGTTAAAACAAAGTGCGGATAACATTGGTTTGGCTGGAAATCAGCGCCCTCAGCGCGGACCGGAATCAGCAGGGAAACCTCAACCGGTGCACGTTGAAGATAAAGTTGGCAGAAACGACCCCTGTCCCTGCGGAAGCGGTAAGAAATTCAAAAACTGTCACGGTAAATAATTCTAAAATCTTATGAAAAAAATTGAAGCAATAATTCGCCCATTCAAATTGGATGAAGTGAAAGAAGCTCTTATCGAAGAGGGGATCAAAGGACTTACAATAACCGAGGTACGTGGTTACGGCAGACAGAAGGGCCACACCGAAACTTACCGCGGCAGTGAATATCATATCGAATTTGTTCCTAAAATTAAAATTGAAATAGTAGTTGAATCAACAAAAGCTGAGAAAGTGATAAGTGCAATTCTCCGAACTGCAAAAACCGGGCAGGTTGGTGACGGTAAAATTTTTGTGACAGATATTCAGGACGTAATTAGAATTCGAACTGAAGAATCCGGCAAAGGCGCACTGTAAAATAATTTACCTTTTTGTTTAACTTCCTCGTTTATAGATTCGCACAAAAAATAAAAATGATTTATATTAAATGAAAAAATATATCTTCCTTTTTTCATTGGTACTGTTCTCCGGCTGCGGTTTATGGGGTGATTTTACCACTTATTTCAACTTATATTATAACGCAAAAGATTTATTCTCGCTATCTGAAACTGAAATCTATTCGCAAAAACGTCCCATCTTTTCTACCGTCGATTTAATAGTTCCCGGTACATCCGCAACGAATATTAACAAGGTTATTGAAAAGTGTTCTAAAATTCTTCAGTACAGTTCCGAGACTGTTTATATTGATGAAGCTTTGCTGATGATTGGTAAATGTTTTTATTATCAGCGCAACTACTTAAAATCTCAAAGGAAATTTCAGGAACTTATTGCCACTCAACCGGAAAGTGATCTTATTCCGGAGGCAGAACTATGGATCGCAAAAACACAAATGCGATTGAAAGATTATGAAAATGGCTTAGCTGCGCTTCAGTCTGTTAGAGACAAAGCCTTAGAGGAGGGTGAAGATGATTTGTTTTTAAAAGCTTTTATTGGAGAGACTGTTTATAGAATTACTAAAGAAGAATTTCCTGCAGCAATTTCACTATCAGAAAGTTTTATCCTTAATTCAGACGATGATGAAATCAATGCCGAAGTAGTCTATGAGCTTGGGAAATTATATAATAAAGTAGATGATAATAAGAATGCAATCGCATCATTCAGCAAAGTGTTTGATTTTTCACCCTCCTTTGATATTGAAATGGAAGCCAAAATTGAACTTGCAAAAGCCCTTGGCAAAGAGAATAGGAATGATGAAGCGCTGGAAATATTGGAGGACATGAGGACTGAAGATAAATATTCCACATCCTATGATCTAATTGATCTTGAAACAGGATTATCGCTTGTAAAACTTGACCGAATTGAAGAAGCTATTTCCAAACTTCGCGATGTTGATACTTTATATGTTAACTCTACCAGTTCCGGTGCTGCTAAATATGAACTGGGAAAAATTATGGAGGAAAAGCTTCTTGATTTGGACAGTGCATATTTCTATTATAATAGAGCCTCCGGAACATCGCTGCCGGAAGAATATGTCCTGCCGGCTCGGGAGAAGAAGCAAGTATTTACAAAGTACATCAATATCAATAATCAGTTGAAAGATTATTCTGAACAATTATTCTATGCGAGTAACATGGAATTATATCGCTCCGATTCCTTAGCTTATGTTGAAGATTCGCTTAGAGCATTTGAGGAATGGAAAATACAAAATATCTTTAAGAATGCTTCCTATGTTCCAATTGATTCGGTTGCTTTGCGTAAAGCTCCGATTGATACTTCCAAAATCAAAGACAGCTTACAAATTGTGATTGATAGTCTGATGTTTGTTGACACTACAGGTTTTAAACGAGATAGTTTATTTAAATCAATGAAATTTAGTTATGATACTTTACTGATAGATAAAACAATTTTGCATTTGGAAGAGAATAAATCTTTTAACACTCTCTCCTTGAATCCCGATTCACTTAACATAACAAAACAGAAACCGCGCCGACCCTTGTTTACCGCCGACTCTTTAAACAAATTAATTGTGAAGAATAAACTTGAAGAAGGCAATTTATTTTTTACAGAATTAAATATGCCCGATTCGGCTTATAAAAATTATATTGATATTCTTACTAACTATCAGGAAAATCAATATACCGCAAATACTATGTACGGTCTGGCAACTTATTATTTAACAGTTGACAAAAAAAATGAAGCAGATAGTTTGTTCAATTTAATTTATGATAATTATAAAACCCAATCTATTGTAAATGCCGCGGCGATAAAATTGAATAAACCACTGATAGATCTTGATTTCGATCCGGCTGATGAAGTCTATTCTTCGGCAGAGGCTGATATGTTGAACAGTCAATTTGATCTGGCAGTTAATAAATTTTATAACTTATTTGTTAATTACCCGCACTCTTCGCTTGCGCCAAAAGCGCTTTACGCAGGTGGATATATTCTCGAAAATAACCTTGACGACTCTGATTCCGCCGTTGTATTCTATGATTC